>JAQTLJ010000019.1:0-11449 GCA_028714935.1 Candidatus Margulisiibacteriota bacterium
GACGGCGGTTGCCGGCAGGGCGATCCCGATGATCCCTTTGGTCAGCAGCGCCAGGGCCATGCACAGGTATGCCGACCAGTAAAAGTACGGTTTTTTGCTCAAATAGCCATAATAGAAACAGAGGAAGGTCAAAGAAATAAACAGCGTGAGCAGGATGTCGATTTCCGCAATGCGCGACTGGACCAGGAATTGGAAAGCGGTCATGACGATCAAGGCGGACAAAAAGCCGGTCCTTTGATTATAAAAAGCTTTACCCAGCAAGAAAGTGGTGACGACCGTTAAGACGCCGCAAAGCGCCGCCCAGAAACGGATGGCAAATTCATTGAAACCAAAGAGGTGAGTAGCGGCGGCTGCCAGCCAGAAAAAAAGCGGGGGTTTGTCAAAAATTATCTGGGCGTTATAGTGCATGGTCAGCCAATCGCCGGTCAGCCCGATCTGCTTGATGAACTCGCCGTAAGTCGTCTCCGCCGCGTCGTAGAGGGAGAAACTGCCGAGCTTGAAAAAGAAAAGAAGCGCAGCCAGGGCGATTAAAATAATAATTGCCCTCACCCGCCAGCTCGAAGGATCCTCACCCTCTCCCAGGGGGAGAGGGTGACTCCCTCTCCCTTTGGGAGAGGGGGGAAGGTTTTGCGTCAGCGGGTGAGGGCTGTTTTCACTTATCATTTCCCTTCAACCATCCTTTTAGTTTCGTAAGGGTTGAGGAACATTGCCCAGTTTTCCGGATATTGTTTGACGAAACCCTCAAAGGTTTTGCCGACGCTTTGCATGACCGCCTCCCGGTTATCGCGGCTGACCGTGACCGGGGGAAAGAACGTGACGAGGTTAACGCCGTCTTCCCGCCGGGAAAGGGTGGGGATGACCGGGCAGCCGGCCCGCTGCGCCAGCGTCAGCCAGCCGGTCGCCACCGGCACTTTGTGGCCGAGAAAATCAAAATATTCATGGCGGCTTTCCAGCGCGCCGGTGTCGGCCAGAATGTAGACCATGTCGTTGCGGGCCAGGGCTTTTAAGGTCTCGGTGTACATATTGTCTTCCAGGACGTTGATCAGATTGATCCCGCCCACGCGCCGGCTGTTATTGATGATCTCAAAATAAGGTTCGTCCGTGGCCTTTAGGATCGAGCTGATCTTATATCCCCGGCGGGCAAGAGCATTGGCCGGCGATTCGTAATTGCCAAAGTGCATGGTCAGCATGATGACCCCTTTTCCCGCTTTGAGCGCGCGGTCGACATGTTCCAGGCCTTCCCATTTAAAAATAGCTTGATAATGCTCCGGTTGGAAAAAAGGGACGCAGAGGATCTCAAAAATGGTGTCACTGGTGTTTTTGATCAGTCGATCGGCGACCGCTTCCGCCGGGCTGTCCGGCATGACCAATTTAATGTCCGCCACGACGTTCCGCTTTAATCTGGTCAATCTGGCAACGGTATAGACCGTCCAGCTGGCGGCGCGCATGACGGCAAGCGATACGCCTGCCGGCGCGCGGAAGATCAGACCGAAACAGAATTGCAGGGCTTTAAGGAATAAGATCATGTCTTATTTTTAAACTGGATCTCGTATAGGTACTTATAAATGCCGCCGCTGGCCAGCAGCTCATTATGGGAGCCGGCCTCCGCGATCCGGCCGTCATCGATCACGATTATCCGGTCGGCTTTTTCCACCGTGTAGAGGCGGTGGGCGATGATAAAAGTCGTCCGGCCGGTCATCAGCCGTTCAAGCGCATCGCGGATCAAGGCTTCGGTCTCCGCGTCGAGGGAAGAAGTGGCTTCGTCCAGGATTAGGATCCTCGGGTCCCGCAGTACCGCCCGGGCGATGGCGATCCTTTGCCGTTCGCCGCCCGACAGCCTGGCCCCGCGTTCGCCGACTTCGCTCTCATATTTTTCCGGCATGTCATTGATGAAAGCATGGGCGTTAGCCAGTTTGGCAGCGGCGACGATCTCTTCGTCTCTGGCTTCCGGCCGGCCGTAAGCGATATTGTCTTTGACCGTCCCGCGGAAGAGCGTGATCTCCTGGGGGACAACGGCGATCTGCCGGCGGAGCGACTCCAGCTTGACCTTTTTGATGTCATGGCCGTCAACCAGGACCCGGCCGGCGGTCGGGTCGTAAAACCGGAGGAGGAGGCTCATCAGCGTGCTCTTGCCGGAACCGGTCCGGCCGACCAGGGCGATAACTTCACCGGGTTTCACAGCCAGGTTGATCTGTTCCAGTACCGCTTCCTGTTCATAAGCGAACGAGACGTTCTGGTATTCAACTTTCCCTGCGATCCGGGGGAGGACGACGGCGTCCTTTTCGTCTTTGATCAACGGCTGGATATCGGCCACTTCAAAGATCCTGGTAACCGACGCCATCCCCTGCTGGATAATGCTGTAAGCTTTGCTTAAGGTATTGCCCGGATCGGTCATGATGCCGAGCGCGGTGGCGAACGAGATCAATTGGGGGAGGGTCAGGTTCCCTTTGACGATCTCCATGCCGCCGAACCAGACGATGGCGACCACCGCGACCGTCTGCAGCAGGGCGATGACCGGGTTCTGGGTGGCCAGGATCTGGACCGCCCGCATGCTGATGTCAAAAGAGGTGGCCGTCTCCCCTTTAAATTTTTCGATCTCCTTTTTTTCCATGGAGAATGACTTGACGACCTTGACCTGGGAGATCGTCTCTTCCAGGTGGGAAGTGATGTCGGCCGCTTTTTGCTGGATCCCCTCGCTGATCTCGCGGATCTCCCGGGCAAAATACCTGATCACCTGGACAATGAGCGGGAGGGCGATCAGGGTCAAAAGCGACAGTTTCCAGTTGATCCAGAAAATATAGACCAGCAGGCCGATCAGTAAAAGCGAATGCGGGATGATCGTCACGAACCCGGTGAACAGGGTCGTTTGCAGGATGGCGATATCGTTCATGACGCGGGAAACCAATTCGCCGGTGTTCCATTTGGTGTAGAAATCGAGCGACAGGTCCTGCAGGTGCTCATATAACCTGTTGCGCAGGTCGACGATCACCCGATGGGCGACAAAATAGGAGAGGTATTCCTGTCCGTAAGCGAACAGGCCTTTAACAAGGAACAGCCCGATTATGCCGAGGGCGGCAAAATTAAGGGTCAGCAGGTCCTTTTGCTCGATCGCCTTAAAGACCAGGCCGACGATCGGGGCGATCAGCAGGGTGCAGCCGGTGACCAGAAAGGTGCAGAGCGCCGCCGCGACCACCTGTCCGGTATAGGGTTTAACGAAACTAAGCAGCCGGCCGTAAAGTTTCATCTATCTCCTCCGCGATCCGGCGCGCCGCGCCCGGTCCGCCCAGCGCCTTTTTCAGCTCGGCCGACATCTTCTCGCGTCGGCCGCGGTCTTTCAGCAGGGCGACCGCCTTTTGGGCGACGATCCCCGGATCGATCAGCCCCCTGATTTCCGGGACGATCTCGCGGTCAGCCTTCATGTTGGGGAGGGCCCAATATTTATTCCTTTTATTGAGGGTATCCGCCAGGAAGCGTTTGAATTTTGACCCGAAATAGGGGACCAGCCCGATATAATGGGGCAAACCTTCCAGCGGGATGACGTCAGGGTTATCGAGCGGGAAGATAACGATCATCGGCACGCCGAGCGCCGCCAGCCGGGCGGTGTTCGTTCCCGGGATAGTGATGACCAGTTCGGAATTGGTCACCTCTTCAAATTCGATGATCTTGGTCCCGGCCAGCTGGCTGGCTTTCTCAAATGGTGAGCTGACGATCTGGAAGCCGGCCCCGGGGAGCTGGGCCCGGATCGCATCGGCGATCCGTTTATAGATCGGGGTCATATGCTTGATCTGCCAGTTGCGGCTGCCGGGGAGAAAGGTGATAGCGTTCTTGGCCGGTTCCCAGTCCGGGATCTGCTGGACGGAATCGACCATTAAATTGCCGACGACCCTGATCTTTTTCTTGTATTTGGAAAATTTCCTGGCCGCTTTATCGTCGGGGACAAAGAATTTCTTATAAGAGCCTGTCCAGCCGATCCGGTCCTGGACGTAAGCCAGGGCAGGGTATTTTACTTTTTTGGCGACCAGGACGGCATGGGCCAGGTCGCCGCCCAGGTAGAGGACGACGCCGCGCTGGTGGAATTTGATCTTGGGCTTTCTATTTTTGATGATCCAGTTCTTGTACTCTTCCGCGGTAACGACCTCGGACAGCCCTTTGATCGTTTTAACATATTCCAGCTCTTTGCCGCTGATGTACTGGCAGGGGGTCAGGACCAGTATGAGCCGGTGGTCTTTTTGTTTGGCCAGCTCTTCGGCGACCGGTTTGACCAGGGCGGAGAGCTCGCCGGGGCTGTTGGCAACGATGATGACATCGGATTTCGTCATTGTACTCGACGCTATTGCAGGCTGGTCACGGACCCGGCCGCGAGTTCAGTGCCGTCTGAGAGGATGAGCAGGGCAACGGAGCCGCTGGTAAAGGAGAGCTTGCTGATAACGCCGCTCTTTTCTTCGCCGGTAACGGAGTCAGTATAGGTCACGGTCCGGCCGATCATGGTTGAAGACTGCTCAAGTTCCAGCAGCTGCTTAATGCTGTCGGTGCTGGAAACGCTGTTCAGGGAAGAGTCCTGGCTGCTGTCCAGAAAAGAGAACGGGTCAGTGGAGCTTGATTCATCCTGATCATCAAGCGGCGTGGTCAGCGTGGTCAGCATCTTATTAAAACTCTGCTCGGTCTGGTAAAGAAAAGTGCCGGGGCTGACATGGCTGCCGCTGCTGGTGTTATTCAAGGAGGACGAGCTGTTGATCTGCGCGTTCTTCAGCGATTCAATGTTCGCCTGGATGGCGTAAATATTAGAAAGCCCGTCAAGTGTGTCAGACATTGTTATTTATTATATCACAAAATCGCTTCATTAAAAAACTCAACCGTCCGCTTCATGACCAGCGGCCAGCTGTTGATGAATTCGTGCGGTTCGCCCTGGTAAATGTAGAATTTGACCGCTTTCCCCTTTGTCTTGAGCTCTTTGACTAATTTCTCGGACCACGCCAGCGGGACCGACTTGTCGGCGGTGCCGTGGTGGATCTCGACCGGCGCCTTGATGTTATCTAAAAATGTCTTAGCCGAAATGTTGTCCCAGAATTCGGGGTTCGATTCGGGCGAGCCGTAGCGTTCGATGATCTTGAGGGCGGTTGCCCTGGGGCCGTATTTGGGTTCCCGGCGGTGCAAGATCCAGCGGTTGAAGTTGTCGCGGTAGTCGCTGCTCATGGGGGCGAACAGGACATAGGCTTGGACCAGGTCCGGTTTGGCCACCATGATACTTAAGCCGATCCCTCCGCCCAAAGAGTGTCCCAGCAGGCCGATCTTTTCCTTAGCGAAGAATTTTAGGCCGGAATTCTTGACCGCGTAAACGGCATTGATAACGTCCTCAACGTAGCCCAGGTGGAGCTTAAGATCTTCGTCCGGGTCCCGGTCCGAGCCGGCGTGATTGCGGTAGTCCGGGTGGAAGACGACATAGCCGCGCCTGGCCAAATAATCCTGTTCGCGCTTCAAGCCGCGGCCGTTGGTATAGACTTTCGGGTTAATATAGCCATGAGCGGTGATGATGACGGGGAAAGGGCCGTTCCCCCGCGGCACGTTGATGATCCCCGAGATCGTTAAGCCGCCGCTTTTATAAGTTACATAATAGCGGGTATAAGCGTTGTTTTGTGCCAGGACTTTTATCAGCTTCAGGTCCCGGCCGTCGAATTGCTTCTGCATCAAGTAGGGGAGAGAAACAGGGTTCAGCTCCGCTTGGCCGGCTGCGGCCAAAGCCGCGAGGAAAGTTAAAAAAAAGATCAGTTTTTTCATTTTTACCTCCCGGAATATGGATATTATACAACAAATGAGTGGCTGAAATTATCGGTTTTTTGTCCCGATACTGTTGAGTATGGATGCACAGCCCGCCGGGATGAGATATAAAATAGTCAGCGCTTTGCTGGCCGTCAGAAACGCCGCCCGCCGGCTTGGCGTTATCGATGATCCGGCCGTGATCAAGGCGCGCGGCGATATTATCGAGATCATAACCAGGCTGGGGACGATCCGTCCTGGGCAGGAGATGATGGTCCGCCTGCCGTCATGGCCGGGCGATCCGCAGAAGTGTCCCGTGATGTTCGTGGAAGCGATGGACCAGCTGAGTCAGGCGGATTTTGGCACCAATCAACGCTTTATTGATGAACTGGTCTATCTTTTAAACAAAAGACCGGAGCAGATCGCTGCCTGTCTGTTCCGGCTGGCCCGGGCTTTTACTCTGGCGAAGGAAATGGATTTTAGTTTCCGGGAGCTGATACCGGCGCTCTATATCTGGATGAGCGATCGGCAAGTGTCGGATATCCCCGCAAATCCCGGGCGGTTGGCGCCTTTTCTTGAGGATGTTTGCCGGATGATGGAACGGGGGACCGACCCGGTCGAAGAGTTGATGTATGAGGCGCAGGCTAAAAAGTACAACCTGCCCGCCAGCTAGTCAGCTTGTTCATTTGAAGGAAGTATCAAGAAATGAGAGTAAGTCCCAAGATATTGGGTTCGATATTGACCGATCTGGCCGCTACCAAAGAGCGCCGGAGGGCCTTTGGCCGGGTGATGGAAGTCAGGCCGGAAGCCTTATCGCTTCTGATCGGCAGCTGGTATGAGCTGATCGGACCTTGGAAGAAAAATGTTGATGAATTTGACCGGCGGCTGTTGGGCATTCTTGGGGAGCGCAGGATCGGCCTGCATTTCAGTTCGGCCACTTGGCAGATACCGGTAGAGCAGGATCCTTCTATGGACGCACTTCGGGCCGGGGAGCATGGCGAACTGCATTATTATGCCATTGATCCGGAAGCCGGGGCGCCCAGATTCTTGAACCAATTCCCGAGCTGGGGCAAGCGTGGCAGGAACCATTTGATCGTGATCGATCGTGAACAGGCGGCGGTTAAACAGATCGGGGGGGTGGAGGCGGGCCCGGAGTCACTTACGCATGTTATCCTCAAAGCACAGCCTTTTTCTCCGGTCTTTGGTCGTTCCGCCTGGCTGGTCAGGGAGCCCATTCCCCTTTTAAACAGTCTGGACATTCACCAGCCGGAAAAAATGACAAAATTCGCGCATCTGGGTCTGGTTTACCAGTCCAGGTGGCAGCATGTGTTGGAAGGGGCCGAACTCTTCCAATTTTATATAATGCTTTTTTCGGTGGCCAATGGTTTAACTCTGCTTGACGCCCTCAAAGCCCTGACTCAACCGGCAGGCAGGCGCGCGACGCTTCCCATTACTCCAGAAAAAGGGTAAAATTTGGGACACCACGGCTTTAAGGAGGAATAATATGAATCGGGCGGTGGTTCTGATCAAAACCGCTACCACTAAATGCCGAATTCCTAATTCCGAATGCCGAATTTAGGTAAAATATTTTTATTATTATATGAATACAAAAATCGATATACATGATAGGTTGTTAAGATTTGGGATAAGGGCAATAAAGTTCTGTAAGATATTGTCCAGGAATCTTGATAATAGGGTAATCGCAGATCAATTGATAAGGTCTGCGACATCGGTTGGGGCTAATATGCAGGAGGCGGATGCAGCTTCGTCACGTAAGGATTTTATCAATAAAGTTAATATCTCCAAGAAGGAGATCCAAGAGACCAATTACTGGCTGAAGATCATTAGCGGTTCAGAAATAATTAACAACCAAAACAATTTGCAGGAATTAGCCTGGCTGCTGCAGGAAAGCGAAGAATTGATTAAGATTATCGGCTCAATCCTGCATAGGACAATTAATAAATAACATGCCGAAGGCATACATTAGTTCGGAATTCGGCATTCGTCATTCGGAATTATAACGAGGACACTGCGTTTTAGCTCGGTTTTGTGCTACCATATTATCGGAGGTGAGCATATATGGCGAACAAAGAACAGGGCGGCGACCGGAACGTTAAGAAGGTTGCAAAATTATCGATCAAGGAAAAGCGCGCCTTAAAGAGAGAGAAACGCGAGCAAAAGAACGCGCCCGTATTGCCCGGGTCATCGAGCTAAGCAGGGGCGGAGTGTAAATGAACATCTTAAACATTTTTTCGCTGATACTTGAAGCGGCGACGGCCGTATTGGGAGTATGGCTGGGGGTGGTCGGGAAGAAATTTTACGGCTGGCTTATCGCGCTGACGTTCGCGATCTATGTGGTTTATGACTTGAGCCGATTCTTGAACAGAGCGCTGCCGGCGCACGACCTCCTCTTTTTCGCCGCCAGCGCCTCCATTTTTTCGGCGGTCTGGCTGTTGGCGAAGCAAAATTAAGGGTGTTTGTACCGGTATATCTTATCCGCTAATTAAATATTATATAAAGATATAAAGGGGTGTTTAGATGGAAGAAATAATCGGAATAATAATATTTGTAATATTTTGTATTTTAGTGGCATTTGTGCTTTATATGAATACTAAAAAGAGCAGGCAAAAGGCGGCTCTTACAGATTTGTTTAAGCAATATATTCAACCCAATATAACCGTAGAAAAGGAAAAGGAGATAAAACATGCAATAGAAGAAATGATAAATATAGCGAAAATTATGGAGCGTGATATTGCTGCCATTAAAGAGTCCGTAATTTCATCCGTTATTACTAAAATTGGAGAAGATTTAATATTCACTGATGATGAGGCAAAGTATTTTAAGGCTTGCCTAAATAAGCTTGGGGTTAAGATTACGGATGAGGACGAAAAAAATCTAAGAACGTGGCAAGAGCACTCGAATATATTAAAAGGCCAGATTTCTCCCATTCAAGTAGACTATAAATTGTCCAAGGATGAAGCCGCCTATTTTATAAGTAAAGTATCTTTAAAAGAATTAAAACATTATTCCGGCAGAAGCAAGTATGCGGCTCCTTATGATCAGTTAATAGAGAAGGATAAGGGAGATATTATATTAACAAATAGTAGAGTTATATTTGTTGGGCCAACTAAAAACATTTCTATTAAGTTTGATAAGATATTAATGATAAAACCATATAAAGACTGCATCGAGTTGCACAAGGGGGCTGGCACTCCCTATTATTTTATGTTTCAAGAGCCGATTAAGTTCTTTTTTATGTATAAATACTTGTCTCAAGAGAAACCGATTCCACGCTAAATTAGCGTTTCACCTTCAGCCATAATTGGGTTATTTTGATCCAAAAAACAAGCGGGGCAATCGAGGTTCTCTGTAATGCCTAATACATAATGCTGAATAAAGGTGTCACTTCGCAACATTAAATAATATGACATTTATTCGTAATTCGGAATTATAAAAAGTTGGGTGGGGTGATGAGGGTAGCCCTATAGGTTGCTTTTTGTCTATAAAGATCATAGAATTAGCTAGAATCGAGGTTATTTCTTTTCCCTAAAATATTTGTCAAAGAATTTTATAGTTTCTTCCATTTTTCGTTGCACGGCCCAAGATTTTTCATAATTATTTAATTGGAAAGATTTCATGATACGATCAATGGCTGTTTTCCTTTCTAAAAAAACAGTAGTAGGCCAATTAAGTGCAAAATATTTTTTGTATTCTTTGCTTTTTAATGGAACATAGTAAGGGACAATAAGTTGCGAACCGATAATTCGTTCCATCAAATTGTTTGTGGTTAACCAGTTCTCGCAAGAAGGGGATAAAATTGCACCTGCCCAATCTTGTTCTTTTTCCCATTTATAAGCTTCAACAAGTGATTTCCCCAAGTAAATATTGCTAACACTATTTACATAAAATTCTCCATATGAGACTGCGCCTCTGATAGGAAAACCGGCAAGAATGCAGAGAGAGAGGGCTCCGCATGAAGCCAATAGTAAATGAATTAAAGAGCCGAACAAATTATCTAATGGAGCATTTGACGGAACGTCTGTGAAGTAGATGACGGTATCAGAAAATTGTAGAAAATGAGCTAATTTAGTGTTTTCATCTGGCAGAATAATATTGCCGATTCTTTTATGCTTTAGATGAGAAGAAAACCTTAAGTTGTTAACAAAGAATGTGTCAAACTCAGGGACAAGTATTTCAATATTATTGTTTTCAACAATATCTTTGAATCCCAGGATATCAAAATGTGTTAGGAAATTTATTAAGGGGATTATTGCCATTAGTCCTATATTTTAATTATTGCTTTTGCTAGTGCAATTATTCCAGCAAGAAAGAAATAGATGGAATAACCATACCATATCGTTTTGAAATGACGGAGCCACTCTAAAAATTTATCGTCACCTTTGGGAATCCAGATCAAGGGTAGGACACCGCACACAGAAAGAATCATTGATAGAATCATGAATAGATAAAATAACGCGAAATTTGCTTCATGTTTTAGCTGCCCACTTAAAACCTGAGCGGCAATAAATACCCCAGTTATCCCATAGATTAAGTAATTCGCATGTCTTTCGACAAATTTTACTAACTCTACTTCCTCTTTATAGAGGTTCTCTTCTTTCGATTTGTTTTCCATTCGACTTAAAATACAATTCCAAGTTAAATATATGATGAGGCCTGCAAATGGAATTGATAATAGATAGTCAGCTATTGAGATGGCGTAGTCAGGGGTCATTGAGTATTTAATAACGAATGATAGTATTGCTATTCCTATAAATATCCAAATAACGATTCCACTCAGATAAGCTGCACAAACTGATCCAAAAAATCGACAACAGGACTTAGATGAGAAGTGATAAATTAATCCAGCAATCATACCCCATAAAGCAATCACTAGTGCTGGGATAAGCCACCCCCAAACCCAAGGATCAAATAATATCCTCTCCATTTTGTTCTCCTTTTTGATTGTTTACCGTATTTTCCCACCCCCATATTCCCCTGTCAATGGAGTGGGGGGGCGCTTGATTTTCAGGTTGAAAAGCGTAAAATTATGTTGGAATAAGGAGGAGTCTACTTGTGAGATTTAGATCAACAATAATCTTATTGTGCCTTCTTCTGTTAGCAAATAATAGTGTCTTCTCAATGGGGGAGTCCCCTTCGAGCCAACAGCAAAGCATCGGTGTTTCTGAGCCAGCTAGTGTTGCCACCGCGACTGAACAAAATAAAACCCACACCGTTTATATTACAAAAACAGGGAAAAAATATCATAGAGCGAATTGTCGATACTTAAAATATAGTTCGATCCCAATTGGATTAGATAATGCTGTGGAATTGGGGTATATGCCCTGTTCAGTATGTGACCCTCCTTTAGTTGGCGAGCCGTTAGGTTATAAGCAAAATGTGCGACCTCCAACAGAGAAGGAGGATATCGTGTATATTACTAAAACAGGGAGTAAATACCATCGGCTTGGGTGTAGATACTTGCGGAGGAGCAGTATTCCAATTTCTTTAAAAAAGGCAGAAGAATATGGCTATTCGCCTTGTTCGGTTTGTTGATAACAGAGATATAAGGGGAGGGACCAGTTAATTAACTGGTCCCCCTCGGCTTATGGACATGTGGGGAGGCTAAGAAGATTGTTTGGCGCTTCTCCATCGGCCTCAGTTTTTAAGTACTTTCTGCCGGATCTAATAGCAACTA
>JAQTLJ010000019.1:11459-13284 GCA_028714935.1 Candidatus Margulisiibacteriota bacterium
CTTTTTCCCATCCTTTAGAACATAAAAAGCATATTTACCGCTTTCGATGCCGGAGATAGCCTCTTCTTGAGTCAACTTCCAGCGTGTGCCACTTGGGTTAACTCCGCCGATATGGGTGATCCTCTCGTGAGGATTATTTCGCTCACGCTTAACAATACACCCTACTTCTGCTGTAATCATTTTTCATCTCCTTTTATTATATCTTTTATGACCAACTGGTGCAAAGCCGATAAGACTTTGTCATTGTTTTTCAGTCATCAATCTAGATTGTTACCAGTTGACCCGTCTGGGTTGGAGCGCGGGATATTTTTCCCGTCTTTATTCATAACATTGTAATCCGGATAATTTCCCACCTTGATCTCCTGGACAAATTCCCCCCTGGTCATTGTTTTATGTTTCGCAGGATCATAAAATTCTTGATTTAATCCTGTTCCCGTTTCTTTTGTAACTTTAATATTTTTGGCCATTTTTGCACCTCCTTGTCTGCAGATATTTCCATTAGGATCATTTGTCAAGAGCATTTGAACATTTACACTTCCTGCACTATACTAATGGCAAAGGGCCCGGTACAGATGCCGGTGCTCCAGGAGGGCGGATAGTCGGTTGCAAGCCAGATTTTATCCGCCCTTCGACTTTTATTCGGTTTTTATAAGCCTGAAATAGTTTTCGTAACTATCCCCTGTATACGGAATTCACTTGTTAGTATAATCGGCTTGAATTCTGGCTTAGATGATCTTGGCTGAAGGACAATTACACCAATCCCTGGCCGATATTCCTTAATAGTAGCTTCGTCGTCAATTAGGGCAACAACTTTGTCTCCGGGTTCAGCGGTAGATTGCTGCCTTACCAGCACTATGTCTCCATTATTGATGCCCGCCCTGTCCATGCTGTCTCCCATAGCTCTTAACATGAAGTACTGGTGGGGTGGACGAGCTAACTCCGTAGAAACAGGAAGAAAAGCCTCTATATTCTCTTCGGCGATAATAGGAGTGCCACAAGCCACTGTCCCAACCAAAGGGACATAGACTGTATGTGCGCTACCCTCAAGCGCTTCAGCTTGTTTCTTAAGTTGGATCTGTCCTCGAGCGTTCCGTTCCAGTACTTCTTTTTCTGCCAGGCTATTAATAAGAAGCGCAGCGGAAGTCGGCGATTTATAACCAAGCTTGTCCTTGAGTTCCCGGACAGTTGGGGCGCGTCCCAAATGAACAAGATAATTGCGGATTATCCGTAAGGTTTCTTTTTCTTTCTTTGATAAATTGCTCATGGACAAGAGTGTACAAGAAATGGACAAATAAGTCAATAGTTAATATTAGCAAATCCCGCCGCCATCTTTGAGTGTCAATGCTCTGGGGGGCTAGAGGTAGGGAACGGCTGATTATTCGGTTATCATTTTGTGCAATGCGGGGTTTTTGGCCTGCAGAAGAGCAAGGACGCTTTCCCTCTTGCCGGTATCAAGCAAAGCAAGCAGCTCTTTCGCCAAACTGGCTTGTTCTTCAGGAGAGTATTGCTCGTAAACATTTTCGGTGGAAATACTGGTTATTATCCCTGCTTCTAAGTATCTCGCTCCGGTCCCGGGATAGTCCGAACTCTCGATAGAGACTTTTCTTGTCCCCGTAAACCGGCTGCAATTCGGTAAATCGGCCAATAAATTGGCGATCGATTCGGTGTCAAGCCCGGGAAAGCTGTAGATGACTTCTCTGAGATAACCGCCATAATTTGTTTTCCGGGGATCCTGCTCGTCTCCGGCCCGTGCGAAAGAGGTGTAAAGAACGTGCCGGAGATAACTTTTTACCTCTTTGGCGGTGATCCCTTTGGGGAAAGATAT
>JAQTLJ010000020.1 GCA_028714935.1 Candidatus Margulisiibacteriota bacterium
GGAACTGCTCCAGATCTTTGAGGCGACCCAGCACGAGGTTAAGCTGCTTAGCCGCGGGTTTGAGTTCCCCAAGAATGATGATCGGGCTGAGGTCCTTGAGCGTCCCCGGGTCTACCAATAATCTGTTATGGCTTCAAAATTCTTAAAATATCCGACCATTCCTTTCCGGGTTGAAAAAGGCAAAACCGCGGCGCGCATCCTCGATGACATGCTGGCGACCGGTTTCCAGGGAAAATCATTGGGCGAGGCGTTTTCCGTCTGGAAAGAGATGCTGCGCCAGAAAAAGGTCACCGTCTGGCTGGGGATCGCCGGCGCGATCGTGCCGGCCGGGATGCGGCGGGTGCTCGCCTATCTGGTAGAAAAAAGGTTTGTCGACGTCATTGTTTCCACCGGCGCGCAGGCTTTCCACGATGCGGCGGAAGCGCTGGGGGTCATCCACTACCGTGGCTCGGCGCTGGTCGATGATAAAGCCTTGCTTACCGAGGGGATCGACCGCTTCCATGATGTCCTGGTGCAGGAAAACCTGCAGCGGCAGGTGGACCGCCAGATACAGTTATTCATTGAGACCCTGGACCCGGATTATCAATATTCCTCCCGCGAGTTCTTTTATCTGCTGGGCTTGTTCTTGAATAAAAGGGGGAAGCATAAAGATTCCTTTTTGATCCAGGCGGCCAGGGCGGGGGTGCCGGTCTTTGCCCCGGCGCTCAATGACAGCTCGATCGGCTATTCTTTTATCATGGCGCGGCGGAAAGGCGCTTTCCGTTACATCGATCAGATGAAGGATACGCACGAAACTGCCCAGATCGCCCAGGTCTCTAAAAAATCGGGCGTGGTCTACCTGGGCGGGGGCGTACCCAAGAACTTTATCCAGCAGACGGAATTGCTGAACGATATTTTAGGCAACAAGCTGCCCGGCCATGAATACGCGATCCAGCTGACGACCGACACGCCGCATTTTGGCGGCCTGTCCGGCTGCACTTTTGCCGAAGGGCAGAGCTGGGGGAAGATCGCCAAGAGCGCGAAGATGGCGCAATGTTTCTGCGACATAACGGTCGCCCTGCCGCTCCTGGCCCAGGGGCTGGCGGAAGAGGAGAAGCTGGCGCGGCGGCGGAAAAAACCGGCCTTTGACTGGTCCGGCGAACAGCTAAAAGTAACCTATGAATAAATTCGTGATCATTCCCTGTCCGCATGAAGCGACGACCAGCTACGGCCGGGGGACAAAGCACGGGCCGGCGGCGATCTTAAAAGCGCTCCCTCACGTTGAGGAATTTGACGAAGAGCTCGGTTTTGAAACTACGGCCAAAGCCGATATCAAGATCCTCAAACCGCTTCCGCTCTCGTCCCTCGTCCCTCGTCTCTTGACCATCTTTAAAGAGGGAAGCATTCCGGTCATTCTCGGCGGGGAACATTCAATTACTCCAGTTATTGTCAAAGCGGCGGCTGAGCAATATAAAAATCTTTCTGTCCTTCAGCTTGACGCTCATGCCGACCTGCGGGATTCATTTCAGGGGAAGAAGAACAGCCATGCCTGCGTGATGAGGCGGGTCCTTGAGATCTGTCCGGCGGTCCAGGCCGGTATCCGGAGCATTTCAAAAGAGGAGTGGGAGTGGGCGAAGCAGACGGGGCAGATCAAAAAGATCCATTTTGCGGAAAAACTGGAACTGGTCGAGAAGATCGAAGATCAGCTGGGCAAAAACGTCTACATTACGATCGATGTCGATGTTTTTGACCCGTCGGTCATCCCGGCCACCGGCACCCCGGAGCCGGGCGGGATGTTCTGGTACGAAGTGCTGGATATTTTATCGCGGGTCTGCCGGGATAAGAATGTTATTGGCTTCGATGTTGTCGAACTTGCCCCGCGCAAAGGCGATATCGCCTCCGATTTCACGATCGCCAAGCTGGTTTATAAGACCATGGGTTATCTGACGATTAAACCTTAGGCTAAAAGGAGCACTCTTTATGCGGCCGATCAAGCTTCCCACCCCCAAGGACATCCGCCATAAAGCAATCATGACCGCTCTGGCCGCCCTGCGCGTCCTTTTTGCCCAGACGGTTGGGTGGCCTGGATAGAGATAGCCACACCCCCGTAAAAGGTAAAATAAACTTGACAAATAAACAACACAACGATATCATTGTGTCATGATACCTAGGTTTATTTCTATCGGTGGGCAGATAAGGGTTTTGCCCCCTGGTGAACATGAGGCCACTATCGACGAGGTTGAAGCTCGTTTCGCCTTAACTGATCACCGAAAGCATCTATTTTCCGGACTCAAAAGGGGGATAGACTCCTTTCACAGCGCTGGCTGCAAGACGCTTTATTTAGATGGTAGCTTTGTTACGGAAAAGCTGATTCCAAAGGATTATGATGCATGTTGGGATCCTAATGGAGTCGATCCGGACAGGTTGGATCCCATACTACTCGATTCTGCAAAATTCAGGCTGAAACAAAAGGAAAAATATTATGGCGAATATTTTCCATCAACCTCCAGGGCTGACAGTGCCCATTTATTTCTAAGTTTTTTCAAAACCGATAGATTTACAGGAAGAGCAAAAGGGATTATTGTTTTAAGATTAAAATAGAAAAAACGGCGTAAAAAAGGGGGCATTATGATAACTAATGAGCGTCAATATCGAATTACAAAAGCTCAGCTTGATAAATTTGAAGAGTTCTTGAAATCATATTCTATCAAAGAGGCAATGAAGCGACTCAAACATCCAAAAATAGCAAAAGCCGAATATGATGCCCTGAGAAGTCAGGTTGAAGAATTAACAATGCAACTTACAAATTATGAAGCATTAAAATCTGGACTTTATGAAAATTTTAGCGCTTCAACTCTAGATGAATTACCAAGTATTCTTATTAAGGCTAGAATTGCAAAGGGCTTGTCACAACGCAAATTGGCGGAATTGCTAGGGATAAAAGAACAGCAAATACAAAAATATGAGGCGGAAGAATATGCAAAGGCAAATTTAAGTAGGCTTATTAAAATTGCAAATGTTCTTGGCCTGAATATTAGTGAAATTGCAGAATTTAAGGAATTAAATATTATATCGAAAGCAAATAATATGGAATGGAATAGATTTCCTATTAAGGAAATGTATTTGCGTAACTGGCTTGATTTTCCTGGTTCCTTAGAAATGGCATATGCTGATGCTGAGGAATTATTAAAACAATATGTGGGAGATTGTTTTGCCAAGCCAATGCTTGTTGCAGCACGACAACGGATACGTTCTAAGGCGGACATGGATCAATATGCTTTACTCGCATGGCAATGTCGACTTATTAAATTAGCTAGAAATGTTAAACTAGAAACATCATTTAAAAAACAAACATTATCGGATGAATGGTTCAATGCACTTATTAAGCTTAGCTGCCGAACAAATGGGCCACAAGTGGCTGTGAAATATTTAGCAAGCGCAGGAATTCGTTTGATTGTAGTGCCCCCTCTACCCAAAATATATTTAGATGGCGCTGCGATTATGCTGTCAGATGGTCCAGTCATTGGAATGACTTTGCGCCATGATAGGCTCGATAACTTTTGGTTCGTTCTTTTACATGAACTTGTTCATGTAAAAAAACACTTAAGTAAGTACGAAAATGAAATATTCGATGATCTTGATGATGTGTCGGCTGATAAAATGGAAAAAGAAACGGATGAATGTGCTAGTGATTTGTTAGTTCCTAAGGAGAAATGGGAGACGGCTCTAGTTCGCTATATTAGGAGCAAAGACGCTGTTAAAGCATTTTCTAATGAGATAGGAATAAATGCAGCGATTGTGGCCGGGAAAATAAGAAAAGAAGCCAATAACTATGCAATATTGACCGATATGATTGGACGAGGAGAAGTTCGAAAGTTGTTCCCAGATGTTGATTATTCTAATTAAAGGAGAAAGAAATGGCTTTTAATCATTTTCATTATGTTCCATGCCTTAAATGGAAAACGGGCGAATATCAGGCAATATTGAAGATGCCGGAATCAATGAAAAAAATGATTACACCTTTAATAGAAGTTCCCGAATATACATTTGATCATGAGGAAAGAAAAAAACCAAAAACTTTAGATCATCATATTGAGCTATTTATTAAAAGAGTAGGTGCCAAATGGGGAGGGGCGCCGTGTTTTGTTGACATTAAAAATATTCATAATTCAACTAATATGGGAAATGGCAAGAGTCTAGTTGCCCATATATATGAAGAATTGTTCCAAAACAATTGTTCACCAATTCTCGTTACAGGAGTTGAAAGAGCTGATGCGTTTCAGGCGGAAATAATAAATGTTTTAGCAAAGAATAGTTCCGCAGACCTTTGTTTACGATTGCCGCTCGAAGAATTTGCAAAAAATGGATTTGAAAAAAGATTGCAGTTGCTTTTAGAGCGAATGAAAATAGGGATAAATAAAGTCCATTTAATAATCGATCTTGGCGCGCCGAATTTTATTCCGCTTGATGGTTTTTTTAAGGCAATACAAGAAAGTATATACCGTTATCTTAACCCGAAAGATTGGATGACGTTTTCGATTGTTGGGACATCTATGCCAAATATAATCAAACAAGGCGTATCAATATTGCCGCGTTACGAATGGAAATTATATAAAACAATAATTAATCAATGTAAAAAAGAGGGGTTAAGATTGCCTGCTTTTGGAGATTATGCGGTAACTTATCCATCAGTTACTCCTGATTTGGATTGGACAAAGATAAGTTCATCTGCAAAGATGAAATATACCATTGATGATGGCTGGTATCTTGTTAAGGGCAAGAGTCTAAGAGATGGCCCGCCTACACAATTTCACGATATGTGCCGCGATCTTGTGGGTTCATCGTACTATTCTGGCCAGAAATATTCATTTGGCGATCAATTTATACAGAAGTGTGCGACTGATAAGTCAGTTAAAACTCGGAATCACACGTTATGGGTAACCGCGGGGACAAATCATCATCTTGTAAAAGTCGCTTTGGATATCGCCAATTTATACGCTTCCTCATAAAATATTTAACTGCTTTTCGCAGCTCGGAAATATTTAAAGCATCTATTAGGTGATGATATAATATCTCGCGAGATTGTTTACGAATATTAGAACAAGCTTGTTTTTGTTCCAATATTTCCAAAACTTCATTTCGCCATAATAATCGGGCGATAGAAACAGGTTTAACGAATTTGTTCATTTGAGCATCACGAGAAATATTAAATTCAATGTCGTCCTTGTTTTTAAGAGCTGTAATTATTCCCCACCATGGGGGGATATCATTATGAATGATTCGGCTATAACGATCTCCAACTACTATATATGCTTTATCAAAGATCGTATTATATGATTTGATTTGATCCTCAAGCCTATGGAGTGAATCGTTATCACTCTTGATTTCATAGCCAATAAAACGACCATTGAGAACAGCAATATCTGCTCGATTTTTGCCATGATTGAGACCGAGTTCTTCAATAATTATTGTGTCTTTATGGGCGTGTTGATGTCGCAAATGTTTTTGATGAAAAGTATTTCTAATCTCTGAATCATTCATAATGATCTCTGTTTGTTATTATACCCTTTGTATAAACTATTACAATTATAATTGATCGCTTATTAATTCCCCGCCAACTCCAACATTCTCCGGCGGGTTTTGGTGATATTCGGCCCGTCAATATACGTGTTTGGCATGGTTAAGTCCTTCCTTCCCAGTCCCCTAGGATTAAATTCGAGACAACGCCTGCTCCAGCCGTATTTTTACCTTTTCTTTTCCCAATATCTCCACCACATCGTACATCGGCGGGGATTCGCTGCGGCCGGTGAGGGCGAGGCGGCAGGGATGGATAATGATACCGAGTTTAACTTTCATTTCTTCGGCTAAACCCTTGAAGACTGGTTCGATCTTCTCTTTGACAAAAGGCTCAAGCGTGTCCAGGCGGTCTTTCAGGGTTTGAAGAATAGCTTTAGCGTTCTCCGCCTTAAAATATTTCTCTACACCTTTGGGATCATACTCAAACTCATCTTGGAAGAAATAGGCTGAAAGCGGGACAATGTCCGGGATCAGGACCAGCCGGTCGTGGAAAGCAGTGACGACTTTTTTCATATAAGAGAGATCGTGAGTTCCGTAAGCCTCGATCAGGAGCGGCTCGCACAGGTCGAACAGCCGCTCCGGCAAAATTTTCCTGATATATTGGCCGTTGAGCCAGTTGAGCTTTTCCACATCAAAGACCGCCGGGTTCTTGCTGACACCGTCAAGAGAAAATTTCGTGATCAGGTCCTCCCGGGAGAAAACCTCCTCGTTACCACAGCCCCAGCCGAGCTTGGCAATATAATTGATCATCGCCTCAGGCAGGTAGCCGATCGTGCTGTATTCGATGACCGAAGTCGCGCCGTGGCGCTTGGAGAGCCGCGCCTTGTCCTTACCCAGGATCATCGGGATGTGGGCGAACTTGGGAAGCTGCCAGCCGAAGGCCTGGTAGAGCAGGATCTGGCGCGGCGTGTTTGACAGGTGGTCATCGCCGCGGATGACGTGGGTGATCTCCATCAGGTGGTCGTCGACCACGCAGGCAAAGTTATAAGTTGGAAAGCCGTCCGATTTCAGGATCACAAAATCGTCGAGGACCTCGTTCTTAAAAACTACCTTCCCGCGGATCAGGTCCTCCACGACCGTATCGCCGATCGGCGGCAGCAGGAAACGGACGACTTTGGGCATGCCGCTCGCGATCTTTTTCTTGATCTCCTCCGACGACAGTTTCCGGCAGCTGTTGTCATAGCGCGGGGCTTCTTTACGGGCTTCGGCTTCCTTTCTTTTCCTGGCCAATTCTTCCGGCGTGCAAAAGCAGAAATAAGCTTTGCCTTCGTTGACCAATTGGTAAGCATATTTTTGGTGGAGCTCCAGCCGTTCGGTCTGGTAGTAGGGGCCGTATGGCCCGCCGACATTCGGCCCTTCGTCCCAATCAAGGCCGAGCCACTCCAGGCCGTGGAAGATCGCCTGGTTGGCTTCCAGCGTGGACCGTTCCCGGTCGGTATCTTCAATCCGCAGGATGAATTTTCCGTTATGGTGGCGGGCAAAGAGCCAGTTGAAGAGCGCCGTTCTTGCCCCCCCAATATGGAGGGCGCCGGTGGGACTAGGTGCAAATCGGACTCTAATCATATATAATATTATACAATGAAAAGGAACTGTTTGGCCTTATTTTCTGCTGTTTACTTTCTGCTGTCTATTTTCTGTTTTCAGGTTAACGCCCAGGGGATCGAAGATTATGCTTTGAGAAGAGGCCTGGGTGTCAGGGCCTCCGGGATGGGCGGGGCGTACACCGCCATTGCCGATGACGGCAGCGCGGTCTTTTATAATCCGGCCGGTTTGGCGGAGACCGGTTTTGCGTACACTTTCGGGGATCCGGACACCGACGAAAAAAATATTACCGGCAATTTTGAGTTCTTAAAACTCGGTTATGTCGGCTACGGGTCGTGGAAGCTGAAAGATCCGCTGACGAATGAAGTGGAGGTCACGGCAATCGGCTTCGGCAACCGGAGCGGCTGGTTGAGCTGGGGGATGAACTTCAAGACGTTGAACTGGACGATCTCGGGGGTCAAAAATGAAGGCTGGGCGGGAGATATCGGTTTTATCGCCCGCGTCACCCCGCAATTTACGGTCGGCCTGCTCGGCCAGGATGTCCTGGCCAGCAAGGCGTCGATCGCGCCGGCTTCGGGCCGGGTCGGCTTCGGTTTTAACCCATTAAGCAGCCGCCTGCTGGTGGCCGGCGACCTGGAGATCGGCAAATCAGCGGAAACATTCGGGCACCTCGGACTGGAAGTAAATGTGGTTAAAGGGCTTTCCCTTCGCGGCGGCATTGACCGGGGAGAGCCGGCGGCCGGGTTAACACTTGACCTGGCCTTATTCTCTTTTGACTATGCTGCATTATTTTCCGAGGGCGGGCGCACCACCCAGCGTTTTGAGATGGGGATAAAAGTCCTCCCCAAACGGGAGCGCCCTTTTTCCATTATCAAACCCAAAGAATATGCCCTGATCGAGATCGGCGGCGGAATCCAGGGGGGGCGCAGCGAATATAGCATTCTTGGCGGCTTAAGGCCGGGGCTCGATTCGATCCTGGCCCAGATCAGAAGAGCGGCCAAAGACAGCGCGATCGACGGGATCATGCTCAAGATCAGCGGATTCGGCGGGGGTCTGCTGGATGTGGCGATCGTCGAAGAGCTCAGGGACGAGCTGCTGCTGGCCAGAAAAGCGGGGAAGAAGATCATTGCTTATGTTGAGGGGAGCGCGGTCGGGGAAGAATATTACCTGGCGGCCGTGGCCGATAAGATCGTCGCTCCGCCCGGCTCGGCCATCGGCGGGTTCGGCAAAAGCCTGGAGATCTATAGGCTCAAAGGGTTGTTCAAAAAGATCGGTGTTGAGCAGCAGATCTTTAAACAGGGGAAGTACAAGGATACCTTCGATCCTTATGCCGCGAAAATGGATAAAGACCAAGCGGAGATGGCGCGCGGTTTGATCGCCAATCTCTACCGGCAGATGCTGACCGATATCGCGGAAGACCGGAAGATGAAGCTGGAAAAAATAAAAGAGATCGGGGATGGGATGATCTTCCCGGCCCGCCTGGCGCAGCAGATGGGCCTGGTCGATGAGATCGGCTATTACAAAGACGCCAAAAAGATCGCGGCCGAAATAGCCGGCGACAAGAAAGGCGATGCGGTGATCGTGGAGCCGCAGCAGTTCCAGCCGGAGGATTCGTTCCTGACCAGGTTCTTTGGGGTGGCGGTGATCGAGATCGACGGCGAGATCATCTCCGGGGCGGGGGGTGAGAATTATATTTTCGGCGGGCGCTATGTCGGGGCGGAATCGATCTCCAGCTATATCCGCAAGGCCAGCGATGACATCTTCATCAAAGCGATCGTCCTCCGGATCGACAGCCCGGGCGGGGACGCGGTCGCGGCCGGCGAGATCTATAATGCGCTCAAGTACGCGCGGGACAAAAAGAAAGTGATCATCGCTTCGATCGGCAGTATCGGCACTTCCGGCGGCTATTACATCGCTGCGGCGGCCGACAAGATCGTCGCCGATCGGTCAAGCATTACCGGCAGTATCGGCGTGATCGGCTACTTTTCCATGATCAACGACCTGCTTAAGAAATTTGACGTTGAGACCGAAGTGGTCAAGGAGGGCAGCCACGCTGATATGTTCTCCGGCTTGCGCAAGCTGACGACGGTCGAGGTCAAAGCGGTCGAAAGGCTGCAGGCCGAGAATTATAGGGAGTTCATAAATGCGGTGGCGGTAGGCAGGAATATGTCGACCAAAGAAGTGGAAGCGGCGGCGGAAGGAAGACTTTACACCGGTTCGCAGGCGCTGGACCTGAAACTGATCGATAAACTGGGCGGATTTTCCGCCGCGATCGACCTGGCCAAGGAAGAAGCGGATATTCTTGGGGAGCCGCGGCTGATCTTCTATCACGAGCCGAGTTTCTTCTTTTCTTTCGGCGAGGGGATCGCCGAGACGCTTGGTTTTAGGGATTGGTCTCTTTTGAACTTTTTGCCGAACCGTTCATTATATAATTGATCTCAGCCGGCTCGGTCATCCCCAATTTTTCCCGGGCGGTCTTTTCGATCAGCGCCAGGTTTTCCTTCTCGGCAACCTGAGCGCCGAGCTGCTGCCGCTGGCTCCGGATCTCCGACAGCCGGATCTTCAGGTCGGTGACTTCATACTTTAAACTGATGTTCTGCGTATTGATGAACAGGTGGATAACGGCGAGCAGCACCAGGACAATAAGGACCAGGACCGCTCTTCTGAATTTAAAGATCACTGCTTTTCACCAGCCCTAAGTTTAGCACTCCGCGCGCGGGGATTGGAAGCGGTCTCCTCGTCCGTCGGCTGGACCGGTTTTTTGGTCAGGACCTTGAGCTGTTCCTTAAAAACATGTTTGACTATCCGGTCTTCCAGCGAATGATAAGAGATGACCACGATCCTGCCGCCTGGTTTTAGGAGCTCAATAGCAGCGGCCAGGGCGGATTTGAGGTTCTCCAGCTCATTATTAATGTATATTCTCAAAGCTTGGAAGATCCGGGTCTCCGATTCCCGCTTCTTCCAGGTCGGGATCGCTTTTTCTATGACCTGTTTTAATTGAACAGTGGAGACTATCGGTTCTTTCTCCCTTTGGGTAATGATCGCCTTTGCGATCCGGTGTGAAAACCGTTCCTCCCCCAATTCCTTGAAGATCTTCTCCAGATCAGCCTGGCGGAAAGAATTGATGATCTTTTCGGCGGTAAGTTTTTGACTTTTATCCATGCGCATGTCCAGGGGGCCGTCATGCTGCAGGCTGAAGCCGCGGGCCGGCTCATCGATCTGGTATGAAGAGACGCCGAGATCGAACAACACGCCGTCGACCGGCTCCTGGATATGCTTTTTTAGGTTGGCGAAATTATCGTGGATGTAGGTGATGTTGTTATTATCAAAAAGTTTGGTTCTAGCGGCAGCGAGAGCGTCCTCATCCTGATCAAAAGCGAATAGCCTCACGCCTTTCATGGCGGCAGCATGCCCGCCGCCCCCCAGTGTGCAATCGACATAAAGGCCGCCCGGCTTAATGTTCAAGAACTCGATCACTTCCTTGAGCAGAACAGGCGTGTGTTGATAGCTATCAGTGGACATAGGTCTCTTCGTAGTAGGGGCGGATCCTGAATTTGACCCCCAAATCTGCGGCGATCTTCCGGCAGGCCTCTTTATCTACTGTCGGCAGGTCGACGACCGTCGCCTCGACTTCGGGGATATATCTTTTGGCCTCTTTGATGAATTCGATCACCGCGTCGTACGATCTTTTACCGAACAGCGGGCGGCAGACGCGTTCGTAAACCTCGGCATTTTCCGCGTTCAGGCTGACCGAAACGATATCGATCAGACCTTTGAGCTCCGGGAGTATGTTCCTTCCCCAGAAGAGATTTGCTTGCCCGTTGGTGTCGATCCTGATCTTAGGGGGGAGGGATTTCAGTTTTTTAGCAACAACTTTAACGACATCCAGGCGGATCAAAGGTTCGCCGTAACCGCAGAAGACGATCTGCTGATATTGCGCCGGGTCGCCGATCGCTGTGATTATCTCTTCCGCGGTTGGTTCCTTGTCCAGCCAGAGCTCATATTGTTTATTGAACTGGCGGCTTAAATTGCGGATGCAGAACGGACACTCGTTGGTGCAACGGTTGGTGATGTTTAAATACAGGGAATCCCTGATGGGGTAGGCGATCGAGCTCATTTCTTTGAAATTATAGCATAAAAACAACGATAACTTTGCATATGCTGGAAGCAACGAGAAATGTCAATGAAGTCCAAAATATGCGCCGGGCGTTGCCTCGGTTCCGACCGCGCTTATTGCCGGTGCAGACGGGGGAGGTAAGGGTAACGCAGAATGATCCTGAGTTTTTGAAACTTAAGGGAGCCGGTTATGAAAATGCCAATAAATTGATCAATTTGCTGGGGAAGCCTAAGGATTATTTTGGGGACAGCCAACCTTTTGAAGGAGTGATATTTTACCGGCGATTGTCAGGCACGCATACCGTTTGGGTATTCCGCTTTATTGACCTGCCGAAGGTGGCGCAAATACTGAAGCAAGAAATAAAAGGCGTAAAGTTGGAAGCGGTGCAACCAGGAGAGATCAGAATAACCAGTTCTGATCCTGACTTTGGTCGATTATGGGGAAATACTGCTGAGAACGCCCAATGTTTGAACAGCAAAAAGATGCTCGGGGATCCAGCGCACTGCTCTGAAGAAAGCAAGCTGCTTGACGGAGTGCTCTTTGCCCGGCGTCTGTCCGGCTCAAATCCGGTTTGGGTTTTTCAACCAGATGTCTTTTCGGGGGTGGCCGGGTTGTTAAAGACAGGCTATGACGAAGTGAAGTTAAAAGAAATCCAGCCGGGAGAGGTTCGGGTAACGCACCATGACCCTGAATTTAGCCGATTGTGGGGTGATACGGAAAAGAATGAGCAAAGTTTAAAGAAGGAGTTGGGCGATCCTGAGCAGTGTTTTGAGGAAAGCAAGGAGCGGGGCGGGGTGCACTTTGACCGGCGGCTATCCGGGCCGAACAAAGTTTGGGTCTTTCAACCAGATGCCTTTTCGGGGGTGGCCGGGCTGTTAAAGACGGGCTATGACGAAGTGAAATTAAAAGAGGTCCAACCGGGAGAGGTTAGGGTCTCATGTAATGATTCCGAATTTCGCAGGTTATGGGGATCACCAATTAAGAATGTCGAAAGCTTGAATAGTGAAGGTCTGCTAGGACACCCTGAACAGTGTTTTAAAGAAAGTAAGGAGCGGGGCGGAGTGCACTTTGATCGGCGGCTATCCGGGCCGAACAAAGTTTGGGTTTTTCAACCAACTGCCTTTTCGGGGGTGGCCGGGTTGTTAAAGACGGGCTATGACGAGGTGAAGTTAAAAGAAGTCCAGCCGGAAGAGATCCGAGTGACGAGAACCGATCCTGAATTTGTCAATTTGGGCGGGAATAATAGGCGATATGCTAAGGCCCTGAACAGCGAAGATATGCTGGGCGATCCTGAGCGGTGTTCTGAAGAAAGCAGGGAACAGGGTGGGGTGTGCTTTAATCGGCGCCGGTCCGGCAGCCACAAGCGCTGGGTCTATCAACCGCAAGACCGGCTGAAGGTGGAAAGATATTTGATCCAAAAAGGGGTCATCAACGAAAAACAGATATTTTGCTGGCATGAAGATTTTTGTCTTGAAGTTGCTGGTGATCAGCGGCGGCTGGCAGCCATCGAGCAGAGAATGAGCTTTGCCTCGAACGAGGAAAGAACGGTCGGTTTGCTGTTGAAAAGGTATGGCTTGATCGATCAATTCCGATC
>JAQTLJ010000021.1 GCA_028714935.1 Candidatus Margulisiibacteriota bacterium
ACACCTCACTTGACCTTAAACTGAAACTGGTCGAGGCCGACCTGGCATCCGCAGTCGATCTGGCCCAAAAGATCCAGGGTGAATTTTCCCGGCGTCTCTCGGCGGTCACCGCTGCCAGCATAACAACCATCGACCTCAGCTCCCTGTCCCTGCCGGATCCCCGGCGCTTCACCAAGAAACACCAGCTTAAGCTCTACTCCGCCAACGGCGAGAAGGTCTTTTTCCTTAAAAGCTGGGGTAAGATCGAAGCGGAGCTGAAAAAAAATCTGCCGTCCGGCGGCGGGCAGACGTTCGGCGGCAAGCTTTCTGGCGACCTGACGCTCAAAGGCAAGATCAAAGACCTGGCCGGCAAATTCACCGGCGAAGTCAAGAATGGCTTCTATCAAAAATACAATTTTGACAGCCTGAAAGCTGAAGCGGCCCTTGCAGACCAGAAAATACAGATCAAGAAATTCGACCTGACTAAAAAGAGAAGGGTGCTCTCCAGCCGCGGCCAGATCGGTCTCGACGGCAGCCTCGCCCTTTATTTCTCCGCGCAGAAAATGCCGCTGGATTTCCTGCAGATCTTTTTTGACAAGGACTTTAAGGGTGAGGTCGACCTGTCCGCCTCGCTGGAGGGGACCGTGCAAAATTTTGACTTCTGGGCCTCCGCCGCCGGCAGGGGCGTGACCCTGGCGGACGTGAATTTTGACCAGGTTTCTCTGCTGGTCGCGAAAAAGAAAAATGCCCTTATTATTCATGAGCTTGCTCTGGTCGATAGCAGAAAACGCTCGACTGTGCGCGGCTTGATCGACCTTTCGCCCGCCGGCCAGCTCAAGCTGTCGCTAAATCTAAATAATGACGCCCTTGGGCTCCTCAACCTTTTCACTGAAGAGCTTAAATGGCGCAAAGGAACCGCTTCCGCTTCGCTGGAAGTCGCCGGGACCGCAGAGGATCTAAAATTAAACGGCCGGATCAAATTGAAAGACACTACGGTCTACGCCCGGGCGCTCAATTCAGAGATCAAAAACATCTCGGGTGAAGCAGCCGTGATCAACAGCCAGCTGAAGACCGCCGGCCTGTCGGGTTTCTGGCAGGGGAAGAGTTCAAGGGACTACCCCAATTTCCTCGGGCTGGCCGGCAGCATCAATCTCAATAAAATGCTGGCCCGCAGCGGCCGCGTTTCTCTTAACCTGGTTTTCAGCCCGACCTATCTCTTCGTTGATTTTCCCGACCTTTACTCGGGCGCGGTCAAGATCACGGATGCTCAGCTGATCGGGCCGTTCGCTTTTGACTTCAGCCGCGGGCCGGTCCTTAAAGGCAAAGCGGAGATCAGCAATGCGCTCATTACCCTTTCCAGCAAAGGCGGGGGCGCCGGCAAAACTATCCCGCTGAATTTTGACCTGACCCTTGGCCTGAAAAAAAATGTTTATGCCGTCATGGGGGATGTGGCGACGCTCGACTTCAGCAATATTTTCATGAACCTGGAAATAAACAGCGACCAGCTGGAGATCAAAGGCAGCTTAAAAACCCCCTCGCTGCGGGGAAAAATTAATCTAAAAAGAGGGACCGTTTCCATCTTTAACCGCGAATTCTCCCTGCTCTCCCCTGACCAGCAAAAAACCTACTATCCCTATGATGCCGACAAGATCAAAGACAACACCGCCGTTTTCACCAGCGACGGGGGGCTCATGCCCAACATTAATCTGGTCGCCCAGGTCGATGTCGAGAATCTGGAAAAAGACGCATCCGGCCAGCTGGTCAAAAAGAAAGTGATCATTATTACCAACCTGAAAGGGGTCATCGGAGCGGTCGAAAAGGACCGCTGGCTTAATCTCACCTTCGACAGTTTTGTTGAAGACAAGACCAATTCCCCGCCGGAAATGAAACCAGCTAACTACAGTGATCAGGATATCAAAGTCATGCTGCTGCCCGACTTCATTAAATCACTGACCGGTATCAGCAAAGACCAGAGGACAGGAGTCGAGACCAATGTGATCGTCGCCGATTATCTCAGCAGCCGGGTGTCAACCATGGTTTTCCGCGGGATCGAGCGGAACCTGGAACAAAGCCTCGGGCTCGAAAGTTTAACGCTCGAATATAATTTTGGCAAGGATATCCGCCAGGCGATGGGCGTCAATGAAAACCACGCCTTCGAAGAAGAAAAGCCGGATTGGCGCGTCGGCTTTGCTAAAGGCTTTTTTGATAAGTTGTATATCGACGTCAAATATTCCCAGGCGCTGGCGGACACCGGCGTAACTGAAACCTTTTTGAATTACCAATTGACCTATAAATTAAGCCCGATTTGGTCTATAATATATTACCGTGAACCGATTAGCCTGCAGGAGATCAACACCGGCTACCAAAAAGTGACTCTTAAGGCTGGCTTCTCGTTCTGGTAGATTAGGAAGGAATAAGCCATGAAAAAGACCGTAATTGCGATCATGTTGTTAACCGCTGGCTGGCTGCTGCTGGCGCCGGCTGGGGCGCAAACCTTCGAGGTTGCGCCGGTCATTACCGGCCTTGAGATCAGCGGCAATAAAACTGTGGCCGAAAGCGAGATCATGAACGTGGTCTTCAGCCGGGTCGGCGACAGCCTGGTCCAGGAAAAGATCAAAGGCGATATTAAAGCGGTCTATGCCATCGGCTATTTTTCCGACGTTTCCGTGACCTTTGAAGCCGCGACCGGCGGGACAAAAGTTGTCTTTGTCGTCGCGGAAAACCCGGTGATCAACGACATCGAGATCCAGGGCAACACCGTCTATTCCACCGCCGAGCTCCTCGCCCTGATCTCGACCAAGAAAGGCGAGATCTTAAATTTTAAGAAAATGCAGGCTGACATCGAAAAGATCAACGCCTATTATAAAGACAGCGGTTACATCCTTGCCCGGGTGATCGATGTTAATACCGATGAGGAAACCAACGTGCTCCGTTTCAAGATCATCGAAGGGGTCATTGAATCGATCACCCTGGACGGTAACGAATCGACCCAGGATTACGTTATCCTCCGCGAGCTCAAAACCAAGCCGGGCTCGGTGCTGAATGAGAAGACGCTTAAAAAAGACCTGAGGAATGTTTTTAACCTCGGCTTCTTTTCGGAGGTCACCCCCGATTTTGAGCCGGGCACCAGCCCCGATAAAATGGGCATGACCCTGAAGATCAAAGAGACCCGCACCAGTACCATTAACTTCGGCGGCGGCTACGGCGAACGCGAAGGCTGGTTCGGCTTCATCGATCTGTCGATCAACAACCTCTTCGGGACAGCACAGGGGCTGCTCATCCGCGGCCAGTCGGGACAGGAGTTGTCCACTTACCAGTTCCGCTACACCAATCCGTGGTTCATGCCGGATCGCTTCGGCGATCGGACGTCTCTCACTTTCAGACGCTGGCTGACGATCGGCCGCGATATTTACCTGACGGAGCAGGACGGGAAATACAACGGCTGGGACGTTTCCCTGGGCAAGCCGTTCCTGGATTATTACAATATTTCCTGGACGCTCGGCAGTGAAATGGTTAACCCTTACGGCACTGCAACCTTCGAAGCCTATCAATCGGACACGATCGGCCTCACTCTTTCTTATGATACGCGGGATTTCTGGCTTAATCCCAAAGAAGGGCGTTACTACACTCTGGCTTTTAAGCAGGGCTGGAAACACGCCAGCGGGACCACCGCTTTCTTTAAAATGGCCGGCGATCTCAACCATTACTATCCGTATTTTGAAAACCAGGTCCTGGCCCTGCATCTGGGGGCTGGCATTGGCTTTGACGATGTGCCGATCGGCGAAGAATATTACGCCGGCGGCGCCAACACCATCCGCGGCTACTATCCCTCGGAAGCCAGGCACGGCAAGCGCAAGCTGATCGCCAATGTCGAATACCGGATCAATTTTTCCGACCTCTTCCAGGGCGTTTTCTTCTACGATTGGGGTAACGCCTGGAACGAAGGCGCGCCCGTCCTGCCCGACTTTATCTCCGGCTGGGGCCCCGGCGTCCGCGTCAACACTCCGCTCGGCCCGATCCGGCTCGATTACGGCGTACCCGGCGGCAAGACCTTTGGCGAAGGCATAATGCATTTTTCAATTGGACAAGCTTTTTGATCTCTACCTTAAAGAACTGATCGCCTGGAACCAGAAGTTCAATTTAACTTCGATCACGGATCCTGAAGAGATCAGGAAAAAGCATTTTGCGGATTCCCTGCTCCTTCTGCGGACTGTCCAGCTGACAAACCAGTCGGTCATTGATGTCGGCGCCGGCGCTGGCTTTCCCGGCATCCCCCTGAAAATCGCCTGCCCGGGCATCAAGCTTACCCTCCTGGAAGCGACCAGAAAGAAAGCTGAGTTCCTCAAGCATGTTATTGATGTTCTGGGCCTGAAAGACGCCGAGGCGGTCTGGGAGCGGGCGGAAGATTATGCCAAAGAAAAAAGAGAAGCGTTTGATCTCGCGGTCGCGCGGGCGGTCGCGGGATTGAATACCTTATGCGAATACTGCCTGCCGCTGGTCAAAGTCGGAGGTTACTTTGTCGCTTACAAGGAAGAAAAAGTGGAAACGGAAGTTTCTGCCGCGGCCCGAGCGATCGAACTCCTCGGCGGCAAGTTAAAAGAGATAATAAAATATCCGCGGCGCTCGCTGGTCTTGATCGAAAAAGTCAAACCAACACTGCCCGAACACCCGCGCCGCGCGGGCATGGCAAAGAAGCGGCCGCTGTGATATAATTAGTAAACTATGGCAGTTGTGTACGCGGTTGTAAACCAGAAAGGCGGGGTCGGTAAAACAACTACCACGGTCAATCTCGCCGCTTATCTCGCCACCTTCGGTAAAAAGATCCTCTTGATCGATATCGACCCCCAGAGCAACGCCAGTGTTGGGCTGGGGATCAACCGATCAACCATCGTCCGCTGCCTCTACGATGTCCTGATTGAAGGCATGCCGGCCGAAGAGGTCATTACCAGCAGTTCGATCTCGAACCTTGATGTCCTCCCATCCACGCCAAAACTGGCCGGCGCCGAAGTCGAGCTGGTCGGGCTCGAGCCGAGGGAGACCAGGCTAAAAGAAGCTCTGGCTCCGATCAAAGAAAAATACGATATCATTCTTTTTGACTGCCCCCCTTCCCTTTCCCTGTTAACAGTTAACGCCTTGACCACCGCCGATGAGGTCATCATCCCGATCCAGTGCGAATATTACGCGCTGGAGGGGATCAGCCAGCTGACGCACACCCTCGAATTGGTGAGGGAAAGCCTTAATCCGCAGCTCAAGATCCGGGGGATCGTGTTGACAATGTTCGACCCGCGGACGCTCCTGTCCGCGCAGGTCGCGGAAGAGACGCGCAAGTATTTCGGCAGCAAGGTCTTTAAGACCGTCATTCCCAGGAATATCCGTCTGGCGGAAGCCCCCAGTTTTGGGCAGCCGATCATCTTCTATGATCCGGGCTCCAAAGGGGCGGAAGCTTATGAAAATCTATGTCGGGAGGTGTTGGATGATGGCCACTTCTAAGAGAGGTTTGGGTAAAGGTTTGGGGGCTTTGATCCCGCAGGGTTCGGTGTTTGTCGGCGGACGGACGATCGTTAATGTAGAAATTGCCAAGATCGTCGCCAACCCGAGGCAGCCGCGGACCAATTTCGCCAAGGAAAATCTGCAGGACCTGGCGAATTCCATCAAGGAACAGGGCGTGATCGAGCCGATCCTGACCCGGATGCGGGACGGGAAATATGAACTGGTCGCCGGCGAGCGGCGCTGGCGGGCGGCTAAACTGGCCGGGCTCTCCGTCATCCCTTCGATCGTCAAGGACTTCACTGATGAACAGTCGTTGGAGCTCGCCTTGATCGAAAATCTGCAGCGCGAAGACCTCAATCCGATGGATGAAGCCGAAGGCTACGAGCGGCTGGCTAAAGAATTTAACCTGACCCAGGAGCAGGTCGCCAAAAAAGTCGGCAAAGAACGCTCGACGGTCGCCAATATGCTCAGGCTCCTCGCCCTGCCCGACAAGATCAAATTGAGCCTGCGCAAGGGAGAGATATTCGTCGGCCACGCCCGGGCGCTCTTGGCGATCGAAAGCCACGAAAAACAGCTGGAGATCTGGAAACAGATCGTCAAAAGCAATCTCAATGTCCGCGACGTGGAGATCCTCGTCACCGGCAAAGAAGAGAAACCAAAAATGCACAAGAGCGGCCGCAAGCGCGCTTTCACCCAGAACGCGGAACTGAACGCCCTGGTCGACAAGCTGACGACCCACCTCGGGACGAAGGTTAAGATCTTCGGCACCCCTGAACGCGGGCGGATCGAGATCAATTTCTATTCCAAAGACGATCTGGAGAGGTTACTGGAAATACTGCTGGCAGAGAAAAAGGAAGAGCACAAGGAAATATATGTCGCTCAGGCGCAGCCCTTTACTAGCCCAAGTCTTTGATCGCGTCTTCGATGCTCTTGCCTTCCTTGGCGGAGCGCAAAAGGGAACTGTAAAGTTTCCTGCTCTTCTCGTCTAAATTCTTGATATCTCCGGCCAGCTTGGCTTCAAAGTGGGCCTTTACTTCGGCGGGCATAAAGCGATAAACTTCGAGAAAGCGTTTGATATCAAGGTGAAGCTTTTCTTGGGGGTCCATAACCGATATTATATCATTTCCGGCGTCTTGGTACACCGTCCGCCCCAATCTGGGCCAGCGCCGTCTTCTCATCCGCCAGATCGATATTCTTCATTGCGTTGACGCAATCCTCCCACGACTGGAAGCGTTCCCCGGCGGTCCTGGCGATCATCCGTTCAACGATCCTGGCCAAAGCCTCGGAGATCCCCGGTACCTGCAGGCGGATATCCGGCATTTCTCCGGTCATCACTTTGGCGGCGTAAGCAAAGAAAGCGGTCTGGCGATCAAGCGACGCGTCTTCCTGATAAGGAAGCCGGCCGGTCAGCATTTCAAAAAGTATAATCCCCAGGGCATACTGATCGGTCCGCCAATCAACTTCTTCGCCGCGCAGCTGCTCCGGCGACATATATTGCGGCGTTCCCTTAACTTCTCCCAGCTGGGTCATACGCGCTGATATTTCTTGCGGACCGGTTTCGATCTGTTTAGCCAGGCCGAAATCGCCGACCTTAACCGTATCGGTGCCTACTTTAGCCTCGTCCGGAACAACAAAGACATTGTCCGGTTTCAGATCGCGATGGACAATGTCTTTGTAATTGACGTGCCAAAGCGTCTCTGCCAGGTCGATCGCAAGTTTCACCGCTACTTCTGCCGGTAATTTTGTATGTTCCAGCAGCAAAGCCGATAGGGTCGGATGCGGGACATATTCCATCAGGATATAAGAGATATTTGTTTCCGCGATAGTTTTGCCCACAGCTTCCTTATCCTCATAATCTTTAATGTTCGACCGCCGGAGCAATTCCAAATAGGTGTCTTTGGTCATTAACGGCAGGTCTAAAAAGTGGACGACGTTGGGATGGTCCCTGAATTGCATCATGCTTTTAGCTTCCCGATAAAACTGTTGCAGAAGCGTGGCGTTGCCTAAAAGTTCCGGCCGCGGGACTTTAAAGACCCGCAGCTCGCCGGTGTTCTTGTTTTTGACCAGGAAAGCGATCGCCATCCCGCCGGCGCCCAGCGTCTGTTTCAGGATGTTATAACCGTCAAAAGGAATTTCAATTATCTCTTCGTCTTTTACGCCCATCCCCCGGAGTTTCTCCACATACGAATCGTTGCGTCTCTGCAAGTCGTACAAATTTTGCTGCGTATCGTGAAGCGACTGGGCCAGCGCTTTTCCTTCGCGGTCAGCTTTGGCCAGTTTGAAGCTTTTGGAGAGGCCGCGCGAAGCTAGCGTACTGCCGCCTGGTCCCAGCAGCAGATAAAAGACCAAACCGGTCATAGTCGCCGCGCCGGCGCTGCCAAAAAACGCGCCGAGCGTCACGACGGTCGTCAAGACCGGCATGATATATTTCATCGCTTGCCCGATCTTGCGCCAGGTCGGTTTATCCGCCGTCCGCGCTTCCAGGGTGCGGATCGGGTGTCTTAATAATGAATATTGCGCCGCCTGAACCATTAATATTGTCCCGCCCTTATCGGCTGGGGAGTTAAAATGTCCCCGGCTAATCCAATGACCAGACCACCGCCGATGTTAGCGCCGCCGGAGACCGAATCCCAGCCGCCAAACGCCCGAATGCCTGTTACCAAGCTTAAATGCCAGAACGACACCGGGCGCCAATCAAATTCCGCCATGCCCTCTATCTGATGCCCTGCTCTGTCCTGGTAAAGCATGTTATAGAACACCTGGGCTTGATAGCCGACGTTCGGCCCTTCCCAGAAATGCGACGAACGGACGCCGGCGCCCACGCCAAAAGCTGACCCGGCGATCACATCAATAAACGGGTAAAGCAGGCCGTCAAACAGTTCTACGCCGAAACCGGCGTGGCCCAGATGTTCGGCGCTGCCGGCGCCGACATTATTTTCCCACAGGTACCCGGCCTGGATCCGGTAGACGTCGTAGGCAACGGAAAAGACCGCGGTATCCCGGCTGACGCGGGAGACAAATGAACCGAACTCTTCAATGTTAAGCGCGCCGGCGTAATCGAGCTGAAGGGAAAGCCTATCAGAAACGTTGTAGGCGAGCGCGGCCCGCAATAGAAGCCCGGGACCGCTGGTTAAAGGCGAATGCTCATCGCCGGTGGCCAGATAGCTGTATGAGGGAATAGTAATCGCTCCCAGATCGACCGGATGTCCCGCCGGCTGCACCGGCGGTTGAACAGGCGGCTGGACCGGTGGATTGATGATCGGCGGGGTCACCACTGTCTGCACGCCGGCTTCACAGCGGTCGTGGATCAGACTATTAACACCCTGCAGATTGATCTGGTCCTGCGCCAGGTGAAGCGCAGACGCCATTTCCGTTATCAAAGCATTGACTGCTGCCAGGGTCTTACCGACCCCAACCGCCGATTGCTGCGCCTCTAGGGCGATCAGGCGGGAAAAAGCCTGGGCGGAAAGATCGATCCCTTCCAGCCGGCTTACCGCGGCGCGCAGGAGCGTTATGCGGCTCAGCGCCCGCTGGCGGTCAGCCGACGGCATCCCGGTGCACTGGTCATCCTGGCAGACCCCCTCCAGGGCATTGAGATATTTTTCCAGGGCGGTTTCGCCGACGGCGGACGATAGCGCCTGCGAGACCCGCAGCGCGCCGTTGGTAGAAAACCGCTCGATCGCGGACAGATTAGTATCCAGTTCAGCCAAGATGTCCCTAATTTCAATCAAACCGGCCAGGTCGTTCAACGAGCTGATCTCGTCCTGCCCGGCCTGGTTAATTCCTTCCGGATGGTTGATCTCCACCGAGCCGCGCGCCCGGCAAACAGCGGCAAGATCAAATTGGCCGCTGCTATCCACTCCCATTATCGTAGTCATAATCTCCTCCCCTTATAAATGGCTTAAATATTCATCCAGCGCGGCCTGAGCCTGGCGCCGGGTAGCGTTCAATTCTTGCAAGGCGGTCCGCATCGCTTCCAAATCGTCGCCATCTTTTGCCTGTTGAGCAGTATTCCGCTTCTGGACAAGACGGCTGGCCCAGTTACGCATCGCTTGATTGCCGGTGCTGTTGAGCTGGCTGATCAAGCCGTTCGCCCGTTCTATCGCCGCGGTCAAAGATTGCCTCAATTGCGCCAATTCCGGTGAAACCGTATCAGTTGGAGCCGTTACATCGGGCGAACTCGTCTGCGCATCAGGCGTTGGTTGAACCGGTGGCGTAGTTACGTCCGGTTGCGATGTATCGGCGTCAGGTTGAACCGGTTGGGTCGGCTGGGTCGGTTGCGTCGGCTGTGTTGGTTGAGTCGGCTGAGTTGGCGCGACCGGCGCCGGGCAGATATTGGCCGGCATCGGGACAAAGATCTCGGTGTAAGAACTAAAATTTGAGCCGGTCCGGGTATCTGCTTCTCTGGGTGTCTCCAGGTTATAAGAAATTACATTGGAATCATTCTGCAAATGCTGTTCATTGGTTTGGATGATCGCGGCGCGCGTCGTCTGGACCTGCTGGTCGGTCGGCGCGGCAATACCGCAATAACTTCTCAGCACTTGGTCGGCGGCCGCGTTCCAGTCATTGCGCGCTTCTCCGGTCAGCTGGAAATGCACCCCGGATTGAGCGGTTGTATCTGACCCGCTTCTCGGCGTACAACCGGAAAGCGTGACCGGCTCTTCCGGCTCGTCATCTCCGCCGAACAGCCAATCCCAGATGGAAAACAAACCTATACCGCTAATTCCCGCAACAGACATAATTTCTCCTTATATTTGCGAGCCGTACATTTATCGGTCGGAGCCGCTAAAAATTTCACTCTTTTTTAAAATGGTATTTGAATATTGAAAGGGAGCGGCACATCCAGCAGGATGCGGCTGATCACGTAATAGGTCTCCGGTTGCGAGAAACGGGACAAGCGAGCCAGGCGCTTGAGGTAAGGCCGCATGAGACCTTGAACTTCGGCGGCGCTCAGCGTCGCCCCGGCGCTGCGGTACATCAAAACAAAATTCTTGGGGCGATTGCCGGCAGCGGCCAGGCACCAGTCGTACATAAAGCCGATGAGCGCGTCACGTTTGGCCAGCTGGATGTTTTCCGCCTGACTGCTATCCGCGACCGGCAGCCCATCCGCGTTAACATCAAACAGTCTCCCGTCAGCAATCCCGGCAATAAACAGGCTCCCGACTTCTTTAACGATTCGAAAACCACGCTCTGCGACCGGATCAGGATATCTCTCCAGGACCCTGGCATACAACCTGTGCCAGTCATACGCCTCGTACGAAGCTTGGCGGGTCGCTTCCAAATCAGACCGCACCGTGTATAAATGTTCATACTTATTTTGAGCGGCCAGGCTCATCGTGATGATCCTTTGCGACTCGATGACCGTTGGCGCTTTGGCCGCATCATAAACCAGCTGGTTGAGATTAGTCTGCCTCATTAATTCTTCGGCGCGGCGGAAAGCGGATAAAACATTGCCTACTCGCATGGTAGTTTTATATCGGGCAGGTTTGCGGAAGATTTCAGTGAACTTTGGTGATTACGCGTAGAGGTATCTTAAAAAGATGAGGCCGGTTTCAAAATATGACTGCAACTGTCTCAGGTCGGGCATCTCCTGGTTCTTTTCCCAGGCGTTGATCATCAATTGTACTTTCCCGAATGTCCGGGCAAATATTTCCGGCCGGTCATGGACCTGCTGGCCGGGCGGCAGGTTAAGCTCCCGGGAAATAGCGGCATAATATTCCTGGGCCATGGTTTCTACCCTCGCCTGTTCCAGGACGCTAACTCTGGCCACAACTGCCTGGATGGAATTTATGATCTCCTCGGGCAGGTTCGTGAAAGCGATCGCCTTAATCGCCTTTTTCCAATCTTCATTGACCCTGCCCGCAAAGGAGAGCAGGCTCCTTCTGGGGCCGGTGTCCAGCATTGAAAGGCTGCGCGGCTGGACCGGCCTTGGCGTCTCGATCTCTACTGGTCTGCCGGCCAACAGCTCTGCTGCCCGCAGGACAGTGTAGAGCGGCATAAAACTGTCCGCCACTCTGTCTCCGACATCTTTGCCCATCGCCTGATAATCGAGGGCGCCATTCGTTAACGTCAGGGCTTGCGTGCAGAACTGGCGCAGATCGTTGTTCTCATTCTCGATCTTAAAATATAACTGGAGGAACATGTCCGGGTTATTCTCGTTCTCCAGTACTCCGGGAAGCGGAAAACTGCTACTGCCAATAAAGCGCCGGATGTAGACGACCGCCCATCTTTTCAGCGTATCGGCTTGCTGTTTGTCCTCCGGCCGGACCTGATCGAGCTCCATTATCCTCCCCTTCAAAACCGCGGGCGGGTCGGCTAGGATCTCGTCAAGATTTTTAGCGATTTGAGCGGCGGCAGAGACCTCGGCGTTCCTGAAATGATGGGCGGTAATATCATTAAAAAGCAGCTGCTGGACGCGCGGGCAATAATTGGCCGCCTGTTCTGCTCTTAACCCCGCGATCGTCCTGAAGATCGGGCGAATGTCATTCTCTGTTACTGCAACTGCCGGCGTATATAAATCGGACATAATATTGATTGCCGACAATAAGATGCACCCTTTTCGGAAAGCTTCAACATACATCGCCTGCCATGAATCATTATTTATGGTCTCTTTCCCCTCTACGTCCGTGGCCAAACCGATCGTCGCGGTCAATAATTGGTCGATATCTACCTGTCCGGTGGTCTTTCGGGACATAAAGCTCTTAAGCGCGGTGTCCCGTTCCGGCGACAGCTCTCCCAGACTGAACTGTTTACTCATCCGAATATGGAGGCCTTGGACCATCTCATAAGCCCTGTTCAACACAACTTCGTTCCCCATCTCCATAACTTCGCTGACGATATCGAGGAATTCAGGGTGCCAGGCGACTATTTTATCAACATCTCTTGCCCACCAATTATTAGCAGTAGTCATTGCATCCGCTTCTATATAGGCGATAAACAAACGTGATTTTAACCAAGTGCTAAGCGTGGCCGCGGCCCGGCCCCGTCTTGATGTCGGGCTTTCCAGAATAAGCCTATCCAAGGGGCTCGCGGGCCTCATCCTTTCTATTCTATCTGCTGAAAAAGACATATTAATATCCTTATATCTTATTATCGGGTAATAACCTAGATTTCTTGCGTCAGCATGGGGATTTTTCACTGCCAGTACTCGAG
>JAQTLJ010000022.1 GCA_028714935.1 Candidatus Margulisiibacteriota bacterium
TGCCATTCGGAAATTACGTTCCCTCATGGTAAAATACGCATGGATACTCGTAAATTGGGGGATCGTCTAACGGTAGGACCGCAGTTTTTGGAGCTGCTTATCGGGGTTCGAATCCCTGTCCCCCAGTCCCTCGACTCGGTCACTTCGTTCCCTCGCTCGGTACTTCGTCCTTTTCTTCCGAGGCGAGGTAAATCGAGCGACCCCGAGCGAACGAGTAGCGAGCTTGTCGAGCTACGAGTGAGTCGAGGGGGAGTCGAGATTTATGTATTACGTTTATATCATCGAGTGTACCAACAAAGCCTTATATACCGGAATAACGACTGATCTTGAACGGCGTTTTTATCAGCACCAGACCAGTCAAGGCGGGCACTACACCAGCTATAACCCAGGGGTGAAATTAAGATATTCAGAAGAATGCCCAAATAGAAGTCTAGCAACGAAAAGGGAAGCGCAGATTAAGCGTTGGTCAAGGACAAAGAAGCTTGCTTTAATAAAAGGTGATAGGGGAATTCTAAAAGCAGCTTCAAGATGTAAAAGCAGATAAAAACAGCTCCAGATTTTTTCAAATGCGGCCAGCCGACCCTTAACAAAAATAAATGCTGTTGACAGGCCTCATTTTCTTTGCAAGGATATTAACAAATCCGCACAGGAGGCATAAAAAATGAGGCAGAAGTTCTTTATAGTTCTTGCTTTTTGTTTAACTCTTTTGTTGATACTTATTAATTCCGGTTGCGAAGAGAGCATCGAGCTGCCGACCACGACGACCATTTATACAACTTCAACCACGACGACCACCACCACTTCGACAACCGTTTTGGGCCAGGTGGCGGCGCCGGTGTTCACCGTTTTGCCCGGCAGCTATGAGGCTTATTCATTGAAGATCACGATCGAATGCCCCACGCCGGGCTCAGCTATCCATTACTCGTCCTTGACCGCGACCGGCGCGACTTCGCCGGATGCAGCTGCCACTTCTGTGACGATCAGCCGGTCAAGCTTGGTTTCCGCTTATGCGACCAAACCGGGCTATCAGACAAGCCCGACCGTTACCGGCAGTTTCGATCTCTGGTCCTGGCAGGGTGTTGGCGGCGGGATTAACGGGAGTGTTCGCGCGCTGGCGGTGGATAACACCGGCAGTTTATACGCTGGCGGCTATTTTAGCCTGGCGGGCCAAACGCCAGCAGCTTACATTGCGCGCTGGGATGGCAGCAATTGGCATGATGTTGGCGGCGGGCTGGATGGCCCGGTGTTTTGCCTGGCATTTGATCCTGTCGGCAACCTGTACGTTGGCGGCACTTTTTCTTCCGCCGGCGGCGTACCGGCCAATAATATCGCCAGATGGACTGGTTCTGCCTGGGAGGCGCTGGGAACAGGCGTGGATGATATAGTTTATGCCCTGGCTTTTGACAACGCGGGCAATTTGTATGTTGGCGGCAATTTCCTCAATGCCGGCGGCGCGTCGGCCAATTATATCGCTAAATGGAATGGTGCAGCCTGGTCCGCTTTAGGGATAGGCGCGAGCAACACGGTGCGTGCTCTAGCCTGGGGCGCGAGTAACGGCTTGTATGCTGGCGGGGACTTTTTGACTGCCGGCGGGGCGACGGTCAATTACATTGCCAGATGGAACGGTACAGCCTGGTCCGATCTTGCCGGCGGCATGAACAACGGCGTTTTTGCGCTTTTGTACTGCAATGGGACGCTCTATGCCGGCGGCGCTTTTGACGACGCGGGCGGCTATTACATTGAAAGGATCGCTGCCTGGGATGGCTCGAACTGGACCGAAGTCGGCGGTGGCGCGGACGCGGATGTTTATGCTTTGATCCAGTGGGACGGAATGCTGTACATCGCCGGCCTGTTTGATAATGCCGGTAACATCGAAACCAATCATGTGGCGCAGTTGGGTGGGGATTGGTGGGAACCGGTTGGCCCTGGAATGAACGCAAACGCAGCTGCTTTGGCGGTTGGCGGAGATGGTTTAGTATATTTGGGCGGTGTTTTCAACCAAACCAAGGATTCAATGCTTGCTGTACCCGGGATCGCCAGGTGGGGTAAAAGGTAAATTGTTAAGGGGGGAGAGACGTGAATATCAATAAAAATTTTGCGATCATGATTGTCCTGGCATTGGGTTTTATCATTGCCGGCTGTGAGTCCGCCACAGTGCTGCCGACGACCTCGACCACCGATACAACGGTCATCACGGCTACCACGACCACGACCACAGTCACGGGCCAGGTCGCGGCCCCGGTGTTTACCCTGGCGTCCGGCAGTTATGAAGCCGATACTTTAATCGTAACGATCGAATGCGCCACGCCGGGAGCGGAGATTTATTACACGGTTTATGGCCGGGCCGCTGCCGCGGCGGTCAGGGCCGCCGGCACAGGCAGGACAGAGATCGCCCTGAACACTTCTGCCTCGATCAGCGCGTATGCCGTAAAATCCGGCATGATGGATAGCGACCCTGCCAATGCTCAATATGATCTTTACGGCTGGGCCGAAATTGGCGGCGGGCTTGATGCGAATGCTTATGCAGTTCGGCCGGGCAGTCTTTGGATTGGCGGCGATTTTTCTGCTGCTGGCGGCGTGCCGGTGGCCAGGGTCGCCAGGTGGATCGGCAACACTTGGGAGGCGCTGGGGAGCGGTTGCGATGATTTAGTCACGGAGCTGGCTGTTGACAGCTCCGGGGATCTGTACGCCGGCGGCTACTTCCTTAACGCCGGAGGCGTGCCTGCCAACCGCGTAGCTAAATGGAACGGCACGGTCTGGACCGCACTGGGGAGCGGACTGACCAGCCGCTGCCAGGCGCTGGGCGTTTATAATAATTATGTATATGCCGGCGGCGATTTTTCTGATGCCGGCGGCGTGGCTAACACCACGAACATTGCCCGCTGGAACGCCAACACTTCGGCCTGGGAAGCCATGGGGAGCGGCATGACCGGCGGTTATGTTTTCGGTATGAACATTGACTCGAGCGGCAATGTCTATATTTGCGGCAGTTTTAATAGCGGCAGCGTAAGCGGTGTGCCAGGCACAAATAATATTGCCAGGTGGAACGCGGCCGGTTCTGCCTGGGAAGCGTTGGGTAACGGGACTAATGGCACCACCTATGCTGTGGCCTTCGGCGCGGCCGGCGACGTGTTTGTCGGCGGTTTGTTCAGCCAGGCCGGCGGCGTGCCGGCGAGTTATGTGGCGCGCTGGACCGGGACTAACTGGGAAGCGCTGGGGAGCGGGCTCAACGGCCGCGTCAACACCCTGACTGTTGGCCCTTCGGGCGATCTTTATGCCGGCGGCCAGTTTACGCTAGCTGGCGGCGTTGCGGCCAATGGCGTCGCTAAGTGGAACGGCTCCAGCTGGTCAGCGGTGGGTGAGGGGACGGCCGGCACTGTAAGCGACCTCTGCTTTGGTGCTGACGAAAAATTGGTCGCGGTCGGCGATTTTGCAGTGATGGGCGGCCGGCCCGCCAGAAATGTCGCCCGCTGGGGCGTCAGGAAATAAAGGGGGCGTAACATGAAGAAAATATTGATTGCCGGTCTGGTGCTTGCAGCGGCAACGGCCAGTTTTTTTCTGCTTGGTTGCGAGGAAGCGACCCAATTATCAAGTACGCTCACGGTCATAAGCCGTGCACCGGCATTGAATGCCGCTGAAGTCCCGATCGCCGGCGCGATAACGATCTCCTTCAGCCAGTCGATTGACAATCGCTTGATGAACGCCAATAACTTTTTAAGAGATTATGTTGAATACGGCGCCCAGCACACCGCCGGGACGCCCCGGATTGTCCTGTTCCAATGGTCAACTGAAGGCAAAACCTTGACGCTCGGCATCAATAGCTGGTCATTATCTTCAACGTCTGGTTCGGCGGCCAAAGTTGTCCACCTGGTGCCGCGGGCAAATTTCAAGGATATTTTTGGCAATGCCATGACAGAAGTCCTCTGGCACTATTATCTGCCCGCCCCCGCGTCTACCACGACAACAACCGCCTCTACTACCACCACGACTCAATTTCCGGCCAGTAGTTGGTTCAAGGCAGGGCAGACCGGCTTTCCCGGGAGGGGTGCGCATACCGTGGTCGCCGGCAGCCTGAGCCAGGAAAAGCTCTGGGTGATCGGCGGCATAACCACCGGAGATACTATGCTGGGCGATGTTTGGTCAACCGCTGACGGGATTAATTGGGTGCGGGACACGGCCGTCGCGGAGTTCGGACCGCTGGCCGCCCATACCAGCGTGATCTTCAACAACAAGCTCTGGGTCATTGCCGGAATAAAAGATTCCAGTCTGCCGCTGGTTACTAACGAAGTCTGGTCCAGCGGCAACGGCGCCAATTGGACGCTGGCAGGCCGGGCTGGTTTTTTCGCCAGGTTTGGGCACAGCAGCGTGGTGCATAACGGAAAGATCTGGGTCCTGGGCGGCGCCGGTCCGCCACAGGCTACCAACGAGGTTTGGTCCAGCCCTGACGGCGTTAACTGGACGCTGGAAACTTTAGCCCCGTGGCCGGCGAGGTTTTACCACAAGAGCGTTGTTTTTGACGGCAGGATCTGGGTGGTTGGCGGCTTTGATGGCTCCAACTGTTTCCGGGACGTTTGGCATTCGGTTGACGGCGTTACCTGGACCCAGGCGACAGCAACGACTGCTTTTTCAGGCAGAATTAATTTTGCCCTGGCCAGCTATGATAGCAAACTCTGGGTGATCGCGGGCGTTGATCAGAACAGTCGGCCGCTAAATGACGCCTGGTACTCGGCTGACGGTATTACCTGGGCGCCGGCAACCCACAACGCGGGGTATGACCCCCGGATTTTCCCGGAGGTGGCGGTGTTCAAGAACAAGATCTGGCTGGTGGGGGGAGTCTGTGTTGAGCCGGTTGAAACTTTCTTTAATGACGCCTGGTACACGCCGGGGCCGTAGCGGCTGTTATCCCGCTGCTGGTCAGTTCCACGTCGAAATAGCCAGAGATAGTACCGGTTAAAGTTTCTGAAGTGTGCGGTTGGCCTTGCTGGTTGGTATCGCGGGTGCCGGTGACGTTGGCTGAAAAAGTCCCGATCAGGCGATCACCGGCAGTCGTGGAATAGCTGGAGAAAGTTATAGTCCCCCCGTTTGAATCGAACCCGACCTCGGTGCCGTCATCAACATTGGTGATTGCCGGCGTGGAGTAGATTAGAGTAGCTTCGCCGATGCTTTGCTGGAAGACTTTGTCCCCTTCATTAAAATCATAAGGAACACCGGTCGAAGTGATGGTATTGGGGTCGGTTACTATGGAGATCATGTCGACATGGATATTGCCGGGCGCGCCTTCAGTGGCGGCGATCGCCGGCAGGTTGTTGCGGACGAATGGCGGCGAGCTGTAACTGCCGAAGCCGCCGACGATCGTGATCGGGCTAAAAGGATAGTCAGTGTTCTTGATCGTGACCGTTGCCTCAAAAGTGTCGACGTTGGGCGGGCCGGGCGTGGGGCCCAGGTTATAAGTAAAACTGATATCTTGGGAATTGTCGACGTTGGAAATAAGAATGGTCAGGATGTCATTGGCCGTGCTGCCGAAATTCCTAATGAGCAAAGGGCTGGAAAATTCGGTCGCGACACCGCCCCGATAAACAACGGCTTTGACGCTTGTTCCCGTCGACCCATAATTTGGAATGACAAATAAATAGGGATGGACATCATCAACCGTTTTACTCGGTGTAATAATGACCGCTCCGGTGGAAAAAGGCGGCATGTTATTAAAAGTGTTGTAGATAAAATTTGTTTTCAGATACTCCGGATCGACAGTCCGCCGGTCCAGCATGGTTTTATGGAATAATCCGGTGTTAAGGGTCATCGGGTTTGGCTCGCCCGGGCGGAGCTCGCTGGCGACCGAATGCTCCATAGCGCGCTTCTTGACGTAATCAAAGTATACGTAAGGGAGCTTTTTATTGTATTTAGAATCAAAAACGGCATCAAGCGATTGGAGCAGGGTCTCGTAAGGCGGTGAAATGCGGGCGGTGGTCGTGCCGCTGGCGACCAGGGCATCAATATCAGTTTTGGCCTGGGCCAGCACATCCTGCAAATACGAAAGCCGGTTTGAGCCGTAAACACGGCCGACATAAGCGAAAAAGTCCTGGTTGGCGTAACCGAAGGAGCTGGTTTTGCTGTTCGGCGCCAGCAGGAAGGATGACATTTTATGGATCTCCGTGGAGTTAACGGTCCGCACCTGCGGTTCCACCGCTGACTGGTCGATCGTCATGCCGTAAGTTGTGGCCATGCCTTCATCGAAGCCGTTGGTAGTGACGGAAGAGCCGATGTCATAGCCGCTCTGGATCGCGTGGAACATTTCATGGGCAAGGGAAGCCAGGACCGTCCCGTGCAGATCGGAAGCGGTATCATCAATGCGCTTGGGATCCAGTAATATCTGGCCGTAGCTAATGCCGAGCAGATCGACGTTTTCATCGGCGTCCCCGGGCTGGAATTTGCTGCCGCCCGAAGTCAGATAAATGAAAAAAACCGCTTCGGTTGTGCCGGTAAAAAATGGGTCAATATTAGTAGTAATGTTTGGCTGCCTGAAGCCGGCCGCCTGGTAAATGGCGCCGGCGGCGGCGGCATTATCCGCCACCCGCGGTTTGACTACGGAATCGATCTGCGCGTCGGTCAGGCTGGCGGCGCTGATGCCCAGGATCCCGGCCACGACGTTGCGCAACTCCGTATCGGTTGAGTCATACCAGAGCATCCAGCGGTTGGTTTGCCAGGGCGGGTTTTGGGTGGAATAGATTTGCAGGGCGGAAGAACTGGATAAGGACGTCCTGATCGAAGGATTGTAGACCACGGTGAAGACCGCGTTTTGGGCAAAACCTTTAAGCTGTATTTTTAAGGTTGAGCCGGAGATCGTCCCGAGGACCGGGACAGAAGCCTGGTTGCTCGGATGATAGATCTTGGCATAGACATACGGCGGTTTTAATTTATTTGTTGGTATATTGGTCGAATTAAAAGGGATGGTAACTTCTACCGTGTTTGTTGTCGTTAAATTGCTGATCGCTTTGGTGTCGAATTGGTAGGCTTTGGAAACAAGAGTTTCGCCGCCCGAAAGCAGCGCACTGCTATCAACCGAAGTTTCGTTGATGGCTGGGTTGGCTCGGAGGCCTTTGGGGATACTGCCGGCCGGGACAACGACGCTAAAAAGCCCGTCCGGCGAAGTAAATGTCCCGCCGGTCAAGCCATCCTCAATGTAAGTTGGCTCGGTCGGCTGGGGGATGGAATCATCAATGGCAGGCTCTTCGACCACTTTTCCGCAGGCGGATAAAAATAACAGTACTATGAAGCAAAGAAACCAGAGGCGCTTTTTAAACATGGCTTGACGGCATTATAGCATACTTCCTAAATTTTTCGTCAGCAAAATTAATAGGACCAAGGGGATACTTCGACTCGCTTCGCTCGCTCAGTATCTATGGTATGCTGAAATGAAATAGCGAGCGACGCCGAGTGAACGAAGTGAACCGAGGCGGAGTCGAGCTATAGAACCAAGGGGACGATTGTCGAATCATTCCTAAACACTTAACTGTTTATGCCCTCGTTAATTGATGTGAAACAATTACGGGAGTATAATATTTATAAGGATGGTGTTGAAGAATGAAAAAGATGGTTCCCTTGTTTTTCCTATTATTATTTGTTTTTGCGCCCATTACGATTGCCGAAGCAAATATTGCCTCATCTGGTGATTCTGCAACCCCACCCCCAAAAGTATTAGGGCTAACATTCGGAGCAACAAGACAACAAGTAAAAAATCTGTATATAAACAGATTTAAAGCTAAACCAATACGTGAAAAAGATGATGCGTTGATGTATTTAGATGCCTTGGTTGATATACCAAGCGTTTATGATGTGGTGTATGAATTTTATGGAGACAGGTTGGCGAAAATAACTGTCAGATTAGACACGGAAACAACTGACGATTCCGCATTTTTGCTATTATCGGTCTACAATCAATATAAGGAAATGCTTAGAGAAAAATATGGAACTCCAGAAAGTTATGAGGGTATGGATAAAGATTATGACACCGATGAATCACGGCTGGTTGGGCTTAAAACAGGCAAAGGTTGTTATGCCTCATTATGGAGAACAAAGGATTTGGCCATTGACTTGGCTTTAGAAGGGGATGCCGGTGAATTGGGCTTTGTGTTATTATATGAATATCGCCCTTTATATAAAAAACTTCTGGAAGAAAGAAAGAAAAAAACAACAGAAAGTTTATGATGAAGGATAAAACCGATGGTTCGGAATTTTAAGTATGGTAGCCCCAAGGGGAATCGAACCCCTGCCTCGGCCTTGAGAGGGCCGCGTCCTAACCGCTAGACGATGGGGCCGGGTCAAATTATCAGAATACCAGAATATCAGAAGAAATTCAATTCTTGCCCGCGTGGTTTAATAATGTTACGATAATGGAATGAAGATCGCGATCATGGGTTCGCCGCAAGCCGGGCAGCAGCAGCTTTTCAGTATATTGACAGGCATCGCGCTGGAAACGATCCAGCAGAAACCGCTTGAGGCCCACCAGGGCGTTTGCGAAGTCCGCGATCCCAGAGTGACCAGGCTTGCCGAGCTCTATAAACCGAAAAAAACGACTTATGCTAAGATCGACTACATTTTATTGCCCGACCTTAAACTGTTGAAAAATGCCGACGGTGTCTGCTGGGTGGCCAGGGCCGAGAACGCCGGGCAGGATATCTCTGCTTTCATCGCCGAGCTGATCATTGCCGATATGATGGTAGTCGAGAAAAGATTGGAAAATATCGCCAAGGACCAGAAAAGGAAGTTTGAAGGCCAGCGGGAGAAAGAAAATGAGCTGATGCTGGCCTGCAAACAACAGCTGGACCGGGAAAAACCGTTAAGCGGTTTGACCTTAACGGCAGAACAGGCCAAGCTGATGCGGACCTACCAGTTCCTGACCCTGAAGCCGGTTATCCTGGGGGTCAATGTTCCCGAAAAACAGGTCGGCGACAGCGCGCTGGCTAAAGAGCTAGGGGAGAAGTTCGGGCTTCCGGCCGTTCAGCTCTGCGCTGAATTGGAAGAGGAAATAAGCCGGTTGGAGCCGGGCGACCGGGAGGCTTTTATGAAAGAGCTCGGTATTGCCGAGCCGGCGATCGAGAAGATGAGCCGGCTGGCTTACGCCGCGCTCGGCCTGCTATCGTTTTTCACTGTCGGTGAGGACGAGGTCAGGGCCTGGACGGTCAGCAATGGGGCGACCGCCCCGGACGCCGGATCCGTTATCCATTCCGATATCGAAAAGGGTTTTGTCCGGGCGGAAATGTTCAAATATGACGACTTTATCGCTGCGGGTTCGGAAGCGAAATTGAAAGAGCAGGGGAAGTTCCACCTCAAAGGGCGCGATTATATCGTTGCTGACGGCGATATTTTAAGTTTCCGGTTCAATGTCTGAACTGGCGCTTGAAAAAGGGCGGAAATTGGGGTATAATTATAAAAAATAAGACTGGAGAGCCGTCAAGCTGGGTGATTCCTGTGAAGGAAATCAGGGGCCAGCGGGTCACGAGCAATCCAGTCTATTTTATTATCGGCAGATTTTGACAAAAATTTCACCGCGTGTTAAAATTTTCTTACTTGGCTGGCATGCTTGCACCGAGCGAGCGTAGCGAGTCGAGGTGCGGGAGTAGCTCAGTTGGTAGAGCACGACCTTGCCAAGGTCGGGGTCGCGAGTTCGAGCCTCGTCTCCCGCTTTTTCTTATTCGGGGTGTAGCTTAGCTTGGTAGAGCGCCTGCTTTGGGAGCAGGAGGTCGCTGGTTCAAATCCAGTCACCCCGAGGCGCGGGAGTAGCTCAGATGGTAGAGCGTCACCCTTCCAAGGTGAGGGTCGCGAGTTCGAATCTCGTCTCCCGCTCCAACGCGGGCCCGTAGCTCAGTTGGATAGAGCAACGGATTTCTAATCCGTAGGCCGGAGGTTCGAATCCTCTCGGGCCCGCCATGAACCGAAGCGCTGGCGCGCATGGTTCATGGCCCGAGTTCCCGGGCGAGTGGCGGAATTGGCAGACGCGCACGGCTTAGGACCGTGTGCCGTAAGGCTTGGAGGTTCGAGTCCTCTCTCGCCCATTTTTTATGTTAAAATAGATGACTGAAAGTAATGCGCCATTAGCTCAATGGCAGAGCAGCTGACTCTTAATCAGTTGGTTGAAGGTTCAAGTCCTTCATGGCGCATTCCTTTAATAAAACATGACAACAATTTGGCAGGGGCTCACGCACGATTCCATTTTCAACGCGGTTGAGGCGGCGAGCGGCACCCGGCTCTCCAACGTCCTGTACCAGCGCAACAGCTATATCAATCGGGTCTTCGAAGTGGAAGAGCATGACTCCCGCCAAAGATTGATCGTCAAATTTTATCGCCCGGGCCGATGGACAGAAGCGATGATCCAGGAAGAGCATGACTTCCTCAAAGAACTGGCCGGCAGAGAGATCCCCGTTATCCCGCCCATCGCTTTTAACGGCAAAACATTATTCAGTTTCGGTCCTATTCCCTACGCCCTGTTCCCTAAAAAGGGGGGCCGCGCCCTGGATGAGTTCGACCAGACCGGCTGGGAAACGATCGGCAGACTGCTGGCCCGGATCCATCAGGTCAGCGCGATCAAAACCGGCACTTCCCGGATAACCTGGCGTCCGTCGGTCGCCACGCGCCACCATTTAGAGATCTTGGACCAGAGCGGTTACCTCTTGCCTGATTTCCGCCCTGCCTTTAACCGGGCAGCAGAATCTTTTATCGCGCAAGCGGACTCACTGTTCAACCAGGAAGAATTCATCCTGCTGCATGGCGACCTGCACAAGGGAAACCTGATCCACCGGCCAGGCGAGGGGATCTTTATAGTTGATTTCGACGATCTCTGCTTTGGGCCGCCGGTCCAGGATATCTGGATGCTACTGCCCGGCGGGGTCGAGCACTCAGAGCAGGAGCTGGAGTGGCTGTTTAAGGGTTACGAAATTTTCCGTCCTTTTGACCGGAAGAGTTTAACGCTTATTCCCGCTTTGCGCGGCATGCGCCTCATCCATTTCGCCGCCTGGCAGGCGATCCAGAGCAGGGAACCGGATTTTGAGCGGCATTTCCCGGAAGCCGGCAACACCCGCTACTGGAACGAGCTGGTTAAAGAGTTGGATAATTTGCTATAATTGGTGGACCTAAATGAAAACAAATATCCCTAAAAACGTCGTCTGGCTCGGGTTCGTCAGCCTGTTCAACGACATGGCTTCGGAAATGATCTACCCCGTTGTGCCGATCTTCTTGACGACCGTCCTTGGCGCGCCGATGCAGGTGGTCGGCTTGATCGAAGGCATCGCTGAGTCAACGGCCAGCCTGTTAAAGGTTTTCTCCGGCTGGTTCTCCGACCTGGTCGGCAAGAGGAAGCCGCTGACGGTTTTCGGCTATTCATTTTCGACGGTTTCCAAATTACTGTTAGCGGTCGCTCACTTATGGCCGGTGGTGCTGCTGGCCCGCTTTATCGACCGCTTTGGCAAGGGAGTCCGGGTTGCTGCCCGCGACGCTTTGATCGCCGATTCGACGACCGAAGGGTCGCGTGGAGCGGTCTTCGGCTTCCACCGCACCATGGACACGCTCGGCGCGATTGGCGGCCCCTTGATCGCGCTTTTCTTGATGTCGGTCATTCATTTGAATTTCCGCCTCATCTTTCTAATTTCATTTGTGCCGGCTTTGATCGGGGTTTTGATCCTGCAGTTTTTTGTCACCGAAGCGCGCAAACCGCCGAACCGATCAAACAGAAGATCAAGCTTGGCTGGAACAATTTCGGCGCTAAATATAATCTTTTTCTGGCGGCCAGCATCGTTTTTTCGCTCGGCAACAGCTCCGATGTCTTTCTGATCCTCCGGTCAAAGGACCTGGGGATGTCAGCCGCGCTGGTGATCCTGGCTTATATAGTCTATAACATATTTTATGCCGGCTTGTCGTATCCCGCCGGTCTTGTAGCTGACCGGATCGGTTTTAAAAAGGTCCTGTTAATGGGCTTTTTCATTTTTGCGCTGGTTTATGCCGGTTTCGGCCTGGCTAATTCTCCGCATGCGGTTTGGCCGCTCTTTGCGATCTACGGTTTCTATATCGCTTTCACCGAAGGCGTGAGCAAGGCGTATGTGGCCAACCTGGCCCCGCCGGAAAAGGTTGGGACCGCGATCGGCCTGTATTACACGGCGACCGGCGTCGCTGTCCTGTTCGCCAGCCTGATCGCCGGCTGGTTGTGGGCGGCTTTCGGCGCCCCGGCCACTTTTTATTATGGCGCTTGTACCGCGCTCTTGGCGTGCGCTCTTTTTGTTGTCTGTTCATTGAAGAAATGAGGTGCCGGCAGTGAGAAAATATCTTTTTGCCTTTATTTGCTTAATGTTTTTTTCTCCGCCTTGTTTGGCGGCGGTCCCCGGCTTGTCCATTCCCGGTCAAATGGAAGTCAAGGGGGATGGCTTGCA
>JAQTLJ010000023.1 GCA_028714935.1 Candidatus Margulisiibacteriota bacterium
CCGCACCTACGGCACAGCGCCCGACTCTCCCGGCTGGTGGATCAGGATCCTTCCCAATAAATATTCCGCCCTGGTCCCTCAGGGCAATTTAGAGCGTATAAAATGTGAGGACTTTTTTACTTATATGGATGGGGTCGGCGAACATGAGGTGATCGTCGAATCTCCGGACCATCACCAGACCATCGCAAATATGCAGCAAAAGCAGGCTGAAGAGCTCTTTTTGGCTTACCGCGAAAGGTGTATTACCTTATCCAAAGACCCGAGATTTGAAATGGTGATCCTTTTCAAGAACCATGGCATAACGGCCGGGACTTCGTTGCTCCATCCCCATTCGCAGATCATTGCCATTCCGGTCACCCCGCTGCACATCCGCAACCGGATCGAAGCGGCGATGCATTATTTTGATGACAATGGCCGGTGCGTTTACTGTGATATGATCAAAAAAGAGAAGCTGGTTTGCGACCGGGTAGTGATTGAAACGGAAAATTTTATTTCTTTTGAGCCGTTCGCTTCCCGCTCTCCGTTTGAAACCTGGGTCTTGCCCAAGAAACACAACTCTTCATTTGAGGATATCTCTCCGGAAAGCGCCAAAGAACTGGCCTTTATTACACGCTCCACCCTGGCCAAGATCTACAAGTCGTTGAATAACCCGGATTATAATTTAGTGTTTCGCTCGGCACCGATCCACGAGAAGAACGTTGAATATTATCACTGGCATATCCAGATCTTGCCGCGGGTGAGCGCGGTGGCTGGTTTTGAATTAGGTTCGGGCGTTTATATAAACACTGTTATTCCTGAGAGTGCCGCTAAATTCCTGCGCGAAACTCCGGTGGCATGAAAAAGAGGCTGGATCAGCTGCTGACCGAACAAGGCTTCTTTCCCTCCCGCGCCAAGGCTCAGGCTGCCATTATGACGGGAATCGTGTTTGTGGATGGACAAAAAGAAGAAAAAGCCGGCCGAATGATCGCTGAGGGAGCCAAGGTTGAAGTGCGGGGAGAAACGATGCCCTATGTCAGCCGGGGCGGGGTGAAGCTGGAAAAAGCGCTGGGGGAATTCGGCGTTGAAGCGGCCGGGAAAACCGCGCTCGATATCGGGGCTTCGACCGGCGGCTTTACCGATTGCCTGCTGCAGCATGGCGCCGCCAAAGTTTACGCGGTCGATGTCGGCTACGGCCAGCTTGATTGGAAGCTGCGCCAGGACCCGCGAGTCAAGGTCATAGAACGGACCAATGCCAGGCATTTAAAACTGAGCGACTTGGGGCTGGAAGCCTCTGATATCGGACTGGGCGTCATCGATGTCTCTTTTATCTCGCTGGCCAAAATACTCCCCGCCGTCTATAATCTGCTGTTAGATCGGGCCGAGGTAGTGGCGCTGATCAAACCGCAATTTGAAGCCAAACGGCAGCAGGTGGGGAAGGGCGGGATCGTAAAAGATGAGCGTGTCCATCAGGAAGTTGTTGCCAGAGTTAAAGCCTCAGCGGCCGAGATCGGTTTTGAGGTGAAAGCTGTCACCCCTTCGCCGATAACCGGGGCAGATGGCAATCGGGAGTTTTTGATCTACCTGAAAAAGGAGAAGCGATGATCTATCCAATCATCTTTGTTTTTGTGGTCGGAATAATTATCGGCTTTATCTTGTTTTATTTTCTGCTTTGGAAAAGGTCTGGCGGGAGAGCGGCCGCGCAGGCCGAGAGCCCAAAATTTTCCGAAAAAGAAGCGGAAGCGATCTTGGCCCGGGCGGGTTTACAGATCATGGAAAGACGCCCCAAAGCGGCGGTCATCACTAAGATCAACGGCCAGGACCACTTTGGCTGTCTGGAGGCCGACTACCTAGTTAAAAAGGACAAAAAAAGACAGGTGGTTGTCGTTCATTACACGGAAGGTGAGCCGGACCCGAATGAGCCGCACTTGCGCCGGCGGCTTTTAGAATATGATAATGTTTATGCTCCGGACGGCTTATTGATCCTGGACATTAATACGGGAGAGATCCGCGAAGTAACTTTTCGCTTCCCGCGGGAAAGGGGCCTGGATGTGTTTTTCCGGGCGCTGATCACGGTGTTTATTATCCTGGCGGCAATTGGTATAATCTGGGTGATGTTCATACTAAAACTGATCTGAAAGCTCGAGATAAGGAGGCTGTAATGACGACTATCGCAGTTATTTATAAAAAGGAAGACCGCTTGATCTCGGCGACCGCTCAGCAGGTAATTAAGGAGCTGAAGAAAAAAGGCTACAAGATCGATCTTGATAAGGCAAAATTCGCTCTCACTTTTGGCGGGGACGGGACGATCCTCCGGTCGGCGAGGCTCCTGGCTAAAAACCAGACGCCGATTTTGGGGATTCATTTGGGCGGTCTGGGATTCTTATCCGAAATCGAACTGCATAACCTGGACGAAGCGCTGGAGCAGGTCAAAAAAGGTAAATTCAAGATCGAAGAGCGGACGATGATCGAAGCCCTGGTCGGCGGAAAAAGGCTGGTCGCGCTCAACGATATCGTTATCAGTAACAGCGGCATCGCCAGGGTCATCAAATTGGAGATCAAAGGGATTGCCGAATACACTTCGGATGGGATAATCTTTTCGACGGCTACCGGGTCAACCGCTTACAATTTATCTGCCGGCGGCCCGATACTGACGCCGGATTCGCGGAGCATGGTCATTTCGGCGATCTGCCCGCATAGTATCAGCACGCGTCCGCTGGTGGTTGAACAGCCAGTGACCGCGGTCCTGAATCGGGGGAAAAAGGCGATCCTAACGGCGGACGGGCAGCAGCTCTTCCCATTGCATGAAGGGCAAAAAGTCAGGATTCAAAGGTCACAGGAAAAAACACGCTTTATCCGGCTAGCGGGCTATGATTTCTTTAAAAGGGTGGAAAGGGCTTTTGGGTTTGCTGCCAGGATCTAATTGAGCCACTGGCCGCTGTTCATCGCGGTTATTTTAGCCAGGTCGTCGACCAGCAGGAAGATCGCCGGGTCAGACAGGTTCGGGGCGCCGGTCTGCCGGAAGATCGTAAAAAGAGTGACGCGGTGGATTTTAGCGTCAGCCAGTTTTTCCAAGTAGTTCTGGAAGGCGTATTTTTCGATCGTTTGGATGACTTTCGCGTTGTCCATGGTGTTCATTTTATCCCCTCTTAAAAGTAACTCTTGCTGCCGGCTTCTTTTTTCAGGAAGATGTCCGCGAAGACCCTGATGAATTTTCCGGAAACCGAGATGCTGTCTTTGCTGATGAAGGTGGCGTCCTGGACATAATTAGCCCGTTTGGCTTTACCCGGCTGGCTGAGGGAAACGACATCGTAATTGCTTTTATTTATGTTTTTTTCTGCGTCCATTTTTTTCTCCTGGGTCTTCTTTCCTACTTATATATCGATAAGTTTTGGTAGAAATTTCACTATTTCTTTAAATAACCGGCAGCCGGGAAATATGCTATAATTCAAACTATGGAACGCTTCCTTAAAAGCCGCTATCGGATTGGCGAAAAACTGTCCGAAAACCCCTTCAGCATAACTTATAAGGGTTATTTTGCCGGGACGGAAAAGCCGGTGATCATCAAGATCTATAAGCGGGGGACCTTGAATTCCCTGCTCATCAACCGGATGAAGCAGAAGGTCAGGGAACTCTCTCTGATCAACAGCCCGAATATCGCTAAATTAATTGACGGTGATTACGGCTGGCAAGGGTTTTATTATGTGCGGGAATATATCGATGGGGAGAGCCTGCAGCAGATTATGGACAGCCAGCGGGAAGTCGGAGCAGAGAAAGCGATGGAGATCGCCGGGGAAGTGAGCCGGGCGCTGGAATTGGCGCACGCCAAAGGGATCGTTCACGGCGAAATAAAACCGAGCAATATTTTTATTGACTCCCGGGGAGGAGTAAAAGTTGCGGATTTTATAATTGAAGGCGAGATCAAGGAAGCCATGCCCCAAAAGGCGCTGTCGATCATGGATAACGGGCGATATCTTTCTCCTGAAGAATTGGCGGGGGAAACTGCAACCGCGGCTTCTGACATCTATTCGTTGGGGCTGGTCCTGGTCGAGATGCTGGACACGAAGGCGACTGCACTTGAAAAAGGCATGGCCGGCGGTTTAAAAAAGGTCAAAAGCGGAGCGGTTTTTAACAGGGACGCGCTGGGCAAGTTCCCTAAATATCTTCAGGATATTATCGCCAAGGCCCTCCAGAACAATACTGTGCTTAGGTTCCGATCGATGTCCGCTTTTCGGGCCAGTCTGGAGAAAAAAAGCCTGATCGAAGAAAGTTCGAGGCCGGAGGAGCTGATCACGATCTTTGATAATACCGTTACCCAGTACGGCGGAGACGATCTTAGCGGAGAAGCCGAATCGCTGGAAGACCTGGGGCGGGTGAAGCTGCGCTGGGGAAAAGAGAAACATCGCAACTGGATCTTGGCGTTAGTGCTGGGGGCGGCCTTTCTTTCCGGGTTGCTTTATGTCTTTTTCTTTGTGAGATAAAAATGCTGATAGAATATTTAACGTTTTATCTGATATTTATTATAATCGCTTCTTTGCTGGTGAGCCTGATCGTTTTAAGGCTGAAATTCCCTTCACCTCAGGTCGTGATCCCGCTGGTCATTGCGCTGATTCTGGTGCCGGCGCCGGTCGGTTATGTTTATGTCACCTATTTTAATTCTTTGCCCGAAACGTCGATCCCCGACCTATCCGGCCTGACGCTGGATACGGCAATGGCCAAGCTGGAATCCCTGGACCTAAAAGGGCGTCATGCCGGCAGTGTTTATGACATGAAATATCCGGAGGGACGGGTCGTTTCCCAGCGGCCGGAGGCGGGGAGAAAAGTGAAGGTGGGACGCCTTGTCAGTTTGCTGACCAGCTCTGGCCGGAGGAGAACGATTGTGCCCAATCTCCTGGGCCGTCCCGCCGCCCAGATCGAAGAGGTGCTTGCCGCTAAAGGGTTGCTTTTGGGGGAAGTGAGACAGGATTTTATGCCGGAACTTGATCCCGGGATAGTTCTTACCCAGAGCCCGCTGCCCGGAGAAGAGGTTGATGTTGATTCCGCTATTAATGTTACTGTTTCGTCCACCGCCGAAGCGCAGGAGCCGGCGGGGACGGCAACTGATGAAGGAGGATTCCGATTATGGTAAAAATCGCGCCATCGATCTTATCGGCTGATTTTGGGAAGCTTGAAAATGAAATTCGAAAAGTAGAGGCGGCCGGAGCTGACCTGATCCACATTGACGTCATGGATGGCCATTTTGTCCCCAACATCACGATCGGCCCGCTGATCGTTAAAGCTTGCCGCAGGGCAACTAAGCTGCCGCTGGATGTCCACCTGATGATCGAAAACCCGGACCGTTATATCCCCGATTTTGCCAAAGCCGGGGCGGATATTATTACGATCCATGTCGAAGCCTCAAAAAACCTGATCGAAGATATCGAACTGATCAAGCGGAACAACGTTAAACCCGGCGTGGTCGTTAATCCGGCGACGCCAATTGAAAAGGTGTTCCCTGTCCTGGACAAGGTCGCAATGGTCTTATTGATGTCTGTCAATCCTGGTTTTGAGGGCCAAAAATTCATGCCGGCAGTGTTGCTCAAAATAAAAGCCTTGCAGTCGTTAGTTGTTAGTCGTAAGTTGTCAGTTGATATAGAAGTCGACGGCGGGATCAACCTGGAAACGGCCAAAGAAGTGATTAAAGCTGGAGCCAATGTCCTGGTTTCTGGGTCAGCGATCTTTTACGCCAAAGATTATGGCGCGGTCATCCGGCAATTAAAAGCCAAATAATCTGCCGCTAAGCTGAAATTTTCTCTTTTTTTACCCGAAAAATAGCTAGTCATGAATTCGCCAGCTATGGAAGGAATACGGCTGCTCACGATCCGCAAAGCCGGCCAGGCTTACCGCGTGCCGGCCGAGCGGCGTTTTTATATTGATTACCTCTTCAAATCGGAATTTAAAGGCCGGATCGTTGATCTGGCGGATCGGATCGAGGCGTTGCGGAGAGAGCGTGGAACGGTGGCCAGATTTGACCGGGAGAAATTTTATGAAGCAGCCGGCCTGGCAATTTACGCCCATCGCGACCAGACAAGGAAAATTAGCGGCGCCCCTTTTGTCGTCCATCCGATCGAAGTGGCGGAACGTGAAGTGGAGATCCTTCATATTACCGACGGCGAAGAGTTGATCGCCGCTCTTTTGCATGACGTCGTTGAAGACACGGACTTCAGCCTCCAGTTCATTAAAAAGTGTTTTGGTTCGGCGGTCGCCAAGCTGGTCGACGGATTGACCAAGATCGAGCAACTGGAAAAGGGCCAAATGATCAGCGAGGAAAATATCGATAAGTTCGTTAATGCGCTGGCCAGGGATATCCGCGTGCTGCGCATCAAAATGGTTGACCGTGGCGTCAATCTTGAGGATGCCGACCAATTAAGCGAAGAGAGCCGGCTCAGGAATTCGGAAGAAGCGCTCGATTTTTATGTGCCGCTCGGCGCCCTCTGCGGTTTGATGAAAGCGGCCAGGCATCTGTCGGACATTGCTTTCAGGCAATCAAATCCCGCCCGTTATCAGCAGATCAAAGAGGCGATCACCGGAACATCTGACCATAATCATAAGCTTTTAGATGACCTTAGAGTGAAGATACAAAAGAAATACCGCCGGAAACTTCTCCAGTCAACCCCGCCGGAATTGCGGGACAACCCGGCGGCCAGGCGAGATATCGATTCAAGACAAGTAGAAATTTTTGACAAACCGCGGACGGTCTATGAGGTTGAGCAGATCTCTGCGATGCGCGGGACTGATGCCCATAAACTTTCAGACATTGTTATGATGCAGGTGACCGTTGGCTCGATCGGCGACTGCTACACGATGGCCGAGATAATCCATTCCCTGGGCATCCCGATGGACCGCTACTGGCATGATTATATCAAGGACCCAAAGATCAACGGTTATCAGTCGCTGCATACAGGCATATTGGTCGACGGCAAGCTGATCCGCTTTCAGATCAGGACCAGGCAAATGCAGCGAGTGGCCCAAGAGGGGGTTTTGCATGATGCATACACCGTTTCGGGCAAATTCAAGCAGCCCTGGCTGCCCTGGCTGACCAATGACTGGCTGAAGACCATTATGCAAGCCAAGAACCGGCGCGAAAAGATCATTTTAACGAAATCTCTGGCCCAGGCGCGACTGGCGACCGTGATAGTCGAAGGAGCTTCGCTGCCCCGACCGATCGCATACGATAATGTCCTGCTGCCGCGCGGCGTCTCGCCGCTTGAGATCGCTTTTATTGTTGATCCGAATTTAGGTTTCATGCTGGAGCAGGCTTCTCACTATGATGTCGTCAAACCGATCAAAAAACGCATCCAGGAAAGCCTGGGCTTGGTTAAATTAGTGCTTTCCAGCGATGTCCAATACCGCGATTATTTGAAATTGCTGCAAAATCCTTTGGCGCGCTTGCGGTTTCTTGATCATATGAGCGGGGCCGAGGCGAATAAGCGTGTAGTCTTGGCAAAAAAAATATTTGAGCAGGGACTGGCAGAATTGTATTTGACGCTGGAGGACATTGAGCGAGAGGGCGCAGCCATCTTCAGCGACTTAACATCCCTGATGTTTAACGAAGGCTTGCCGGCGCAGGAGATCATAGATCATCTGGGAAGGTTTATCAGGAATAATGATGAAGGAAAGCTGGTGATCGAGCGACTAGGCATAGCGCCAGGGCAAAAATTGCCTGACGCCCTGTTGGACAATCTGCGGCGGATCTTCCCGATCGAGCGCTATGGTTTTAAGGGTTCGACCCTGGAGCTCTCGGTGCCCTTGCGCAGTGCTATACAAATACAGCAGTTCGCCAATTTCATGGCGTCAATGCGCCGCGGCGATGAAGTTGAAGTGCTCTCAAGCGAACAGGTTAAGCCGCCGATCATTGATACTGTCGCCTTAAATCCGCACTCCCTGTATTATTCCCATGACCTGGCGATGATGGCCGCCCGGGCATTAAAGGAGCAGGACGGTGAAGTGTATGATATCAATTTAAACCCACCGCTGCTGGAAATGCTGCCGCCGGAAAACGTTCGGGAGATCGATGAAATAATTAGCAGGCATATTGCCAGGGCCAAGCTCCTCTTTTTTAGCGGTCATAAGGAGCATGTCGATATTTTTACGCAGTATCTTCGTCAGTTGATGGATAGAAGAATGCTCACACCGCCGTTAATGGTCGTGTTCGAGAGAAAAGCGATGTTTGATGTTGAAGGGATCGCTAATTCGCTGGCGGAATTGGGTGGCCTGGACCACTTTGGCACCATCCAGTGGGGCCATAATATAGATTTCATTCTTGCCTGTCTGGCCAAGAGGGTCGGTCTTTTAGCCTCCAGGTGAATTTACCCCGAAATTGTTATAGAATATTAGCGCATGTGGACTGAAGACGATGTAAGGTTTATGCGCGAAGCGCACTCCCTGGCCAAATCCGCCGAGGGAAGGACGACTCCCGATCCGATGGTCGGTGCTGTGCTGGTCAAAGGCGGCCGGATCATCTCCATGGGGTATCACGGAGAAGTTGCCACGCCGCACGCCGAAACCTGGGCGATCCAGAAAGCGGGCGAAGAAGCCAGAGGGGCCACGCTCTATATCAACCTCGAACCCTGCAACCATTACGGCAATAATCCGCCCTGTACGGACATAATAATCAAATCCGGCATCAAGCGGGTCGTCGCCTCAATGAAAGATCCCAACCCGCTGGTCAACGGCCGGGGTTTTGCCAAACTCAAACGTCACAGGATCAAAGTTGAGGTTGGGTTGCTGGAAGAGGAAGCGAGAAGGCTCAACGAAGTCTTTGTCAAATACATCACGACCAAACGGCCGTTCGTCTGCCTGAAGACAGCCATGACGATCGACGGCAAGATCGCCACCCGCACCGGCGCCAGCCGCTGGGTCGCGTCCCCGGACTCGCTCCGTTTTGCCCATCACCTGCGCAATATCTATGACGCGATCCTGGTCGGTGTGCGGACAGTATTAATTGATAACCCGCGGCTTGATGTCCGCCGGGTAGAAAAAGTGAAAGACCCGGTCCGGATCGTCCTGGACACTTTTGCCCGAACGCCGTTGAAAGCCAGAGTCGCGGACCTCTCGATAGCAAGAACAATAATTGCGGTCGGACCGAAAGCGCCGAGATCAAGAGTAGAGGCGTTGAGCAAGAAAGGGGCGGAGATCTTAAGGGTAAACGCGGTTGGCGGACAGCTTGATATTAAAGAGCTGCTTAAGAAGCTTGAGGGAATGAAAATAACCAGCATCCTGGTCGAGGGCGGGGGAGAGGTCAACGCCTCGTTCATCGAAGCTAAAGCGGTCGACAAGGCGTACTTTAATATCGTCCCCAAGATCTTTGGCGGCCGGGACGCCAAGACACCTGTTGAGGGGGAAGGCGTCAAGCTCCCCGCGCAGGCCAAATGGCTGAAGAATGTCCACGTTGATAAGATCGGTGAAGATCTCCTCGTCTCCGGCTACTTCTAATGTGCTACGCGATCCCTGGCAAAGTCACCTCCATCGAAGGCAAAAAAGTCACCGTTGACTATTTTGGGGAGAAAAAACACGCCATCAATGAGATAGTTGATCTCAAGATAGGCGACTACATTTACGCCCAGGGCGGTTATGTCATCCAGACGATCCCGGCGCGGGAAGCGGTGGAAGTACTCGAGACTTGGAAAGAGCTTTTCTTTGAACTGCGCGAAACCGATGTCCGGCTTTCCCGCCGCCCGTCCGAAGAGACCGGCATCGGAAAAAGTTTTTCCCTGATACTTGATAAGGCGGCCGAAGGCCGGGAGCTGAAAAGAGAAGAGCTTTTACGCTTGTTAAGGAGCGAAGATCCGGCGGAACTCGACCTGCTATATAAGACCGCCAACTTCCTCCGCCAGAAATATCTGACCAACTCCTGCTGTGTCCACGGGATCATCGAATTCTCCAATTACTGCAAAAATGACTGTGTTTACTGCGGTATCCGGCGTAGCAATTCGATCTTAAGGCGATACCGGATGAACGACGAAGAGATAATTGCGGCCGCAGGGGAAGCGATTGAAAAGCACGGGTTTAAAGCGCTGGTTCTCCAAGCGGGCGAAGACCCGGAGTTCCCGGCCGAGCGGCTAACCGGTCTAATAAAAGAGATCAAACGGCGGTTTGCGGTCCTTATTTTTATCTCAGTCGGGGAGATCGGCAAAGAACGATTACAAAAACTATACACTGCCGGTGCCCGAGGTTTACTGCTCAGGTTTGAGACCAGTAACAGCCGGCTTTATTCCAATCTCCACTGCGGCGACAAATTGGAAGAACGCCTGCAGGACCTGCGGGACGCTTATAAGCTCGGCTATCTTATCGTGACCGGCGGGCTAATCGGTCTGCCCGGGCAGACGGCAGAAGACCTGCTGGATGACATTTTACTGACCAAGGAATTGAAGGCGGAAATGTATACTTTCGGGCCAGTCCTTCCCGACGGCCCGAAGACCGATTTGGTACTTAAAGCCCTGGCGGTTAGCCGCCTGGTCGATCCCGAGAACGCCAAGATCGTTGTCACGACCGGCTTTGAAACGCTTGATCCTGACGCCCGGCGGAAAGGATTGCTGGCGGGAGCCAATTCCGTGATGTTGAACGTGACCCCACTGAAGTTTAGGAAACTCTATAATATCTATCCCCAACGGGCGCACGAAGAAGAATCAATAGAAAAGCAGATCAAAGAAACGCTGGAACTGCTCTATTCCCTCGGCCGAGCCCCGACCGATCTCGGCCTTTAACCCTCGACCTGCTGATAAAAATATTGTATAATTGCCAGTGAAAACGCAAAGACTATGCAAGAATATTTTATCAGCGCAAACGATTTTATTTCCCTGGTCACAGATCTGCTTAAAGATTCTGCTGTCATCGCGCCGGTCGCTTTCAATGGCCGAAATATCCTTCAGGAAATAACGCCCGAAACGATCAAAGATATCAATCTCACCGGTTTCCGCACCGTTGAACCGTTCAAGTCATACCTTTTTAAGCTGACGGAGAAGGTGTCTAAATATTTTGGCGCAGATGAGCCGGCCCAGGGCAAAAAACTAGTTTTTCTTGGAGCACGCGGCTGTGACCTGGAAGCGCTTGAGATCTACGACAAAGTGCTGGGAGAAGGTGATTTTACCGACCCTTATTACCTGGCTAACCGCAAAGAGCTGCTCCTCATCGGCGCCGACTGCACTGACTGCGGGAAGACCTGCTTCTGCAATATGGTCAACGGCCAGCCATTCCCGGGCAAACTTTACGATGTCAATTTGACCCCCGTTGAAGGAGGCTTCGTTGCTGAAGCTAGGACAGAAAAAGGGGAAAAATTGATCGCCTCATTCAGTAAAGCATCGGAAGAACAGTTAAAAGAGAAAGAAGCGGTCAGGAGTAAAACCTCAGCCAAACTGGAAGAGATCAATCAGGAATTTAAATGCCGCTGCACGGTCAACTGGGCCGAAGCGCACAAGATCAACCTGGAAAACAGCAAGGCCTGGAAAACGGTCACTAAAGATTGTGTCGAATGCAGCGCGTGCAACTTCGTCTGCCCCAGCTGTACCTGCTTCCTGCTGCTTGACCAAATGGAGAACGACCATTCCGGCCGCTACAAGGTCTGGGACGCCTGTTTGAAGGCCGGTTATGCCCGGGTCGCGGGCGGAGCGAATTCGCGGCCCAAGCTTTATGAGCGCCTGCAGAACCGTTATCACTGCAAATTTGATTATTCCTATGACAGATTAGGGCGTTATGCCTGCGTCGGCTGCGGGCGCTGTATCGACGGCTGCGCGGGAAACATTGATATGCGTAAGGTTTACGCGGAACTGGTCAGACAGGTGCCGCTGACTGCGAAACTAGAATGAAATGTGAAAATCCATACAAACCGATAAAAGCAAAGACGGAAAAGGTTATCACCGAAACGTCCAATATCAAGACCTTTATCTTCCGCCCGGAAGAGCCGTTAAGTTTTCTGGCCGGCCAATTCATGCTGGTAACGATCCCGGGAGTGGGGGAATGCGCTTTTACCCCGTCATCCGATCCGCAAGCGACCGGGACGATTGAATTCTCCATCATGCGGGCGGGATCGGTT
>JAQTLJ010000024.1 GCA_028714935.1 Candidatus Margulisiibacteriota bacterium
AGGGTTGTAATAATTAAACGCGCCGATGTCGCGGCGGGTGCCATCGGGCTTATAAGAGGCATTGGGATCGCCCGCGTTGACACAAGGGGAATTAGCGTTCAGAAAGTAATAATCGTTAGCCACGTCAGCAAACTGGGCGTCTTCGGAGAGGGCGCCAGGGTTGGGGCCGGTGTTGAGCTGATAGTAATTGGTTTCGTTGTTATAGACGTCATTATAGGAAGCATAAGCCTCGCCGGTGATCACTTCAAAATTAATAACGCCGTAGGAGCCGATTTTAGCCGTACCGGCAGGGTTGCTGGAAATGATGCAGTCCTTAACATAGACCCTGTCCTGATCATTAGCAATGCCGTAAACATCATACTTAACGATCGTACAGCCCTCAACCGTGAGGGTATTATCGAAACGTCTGTTTGGCATGGTAAACTTGCCTTTCCGGGCGTAAAAGCCAAAATCGCCGCCGATAACCAGACAGCTATTAACGGCGGTCGAAGATTCATAGGCAAAAACATTGGCACACAAGGTGGACGAACCTGTTAATTTAAAGGTACTGTCGCTTACGGTCGCCGGGATGGCTTTATACGTGATCAGAGAGACATAAGGGTCGGGGAGGGAGGGAGAAGCATTGACCGTGCAGCCGCTTAGGCTGGCGCCGGAGCCGAGCATGACCATCGGCATATTGCTGCCGGAGATAAAAACTTTATCGCGACCCGCGCCCGTAATGGCCGCCTGCAATGACTGCAGCGAAGTCGCCGGGGAATAACTGCCGGCCGCAACATTAACAACGCGCAAGGCATACTTTAAGCCGGTCTCAATAGTTTTGAAAGAATTGCCCTGGCTGCCGTCGCCAGTCACGTCGGATCCCGAAGGCGAAACATAGACGGTATCGCGGTAAGGCGAGCCGGATTGGCCGGACGACTGGTCGGCGCCGATATTGGCTCCGGCATAGGCGCCGATGCAGGGCGAATCACTATACAATCGAAAGTCGCTGTTCCAGGGATCAACAAACCGCGGGTAGCTGTAGATCGTGCCGGTGCCGGCGGTGGTATTATTAAAATTTGTCTCGTTGTTAAACAGGCAGTTATAGCTGTTGGTTAGCGTCCCTGTCCCCTCACTCTTAATTCCGTTCCCCTGGCCGCCGGCATAGAGAATAGCATTCAAACAAGCCCCTTTAGTGATAATATTGCCTCTGACATCAAGCGAGCCGCTGTTATTATAATGCACGCCATTGCCCCAGTATTTGATAGTATTTTTTTCCACTAAAACGCTGCCGGTGGTGTTGGTGAAAACCCCGGCGGCATGCTCGCGCAGGTAATTGCCGCGCACCGTACCGCTCGGGCTGCCAGCCCAAAAATTAATGGCCATACCTTTGTTGGATCCCGCGCCCTCTTTCCAAATAATATTATTAAGGATAGAAACATTAGTCCCGGTAACTTTAACTGTTGTTTTGCCGCTGCCGGAGGTGGAGGTGTTCTGGCTTTTAACGCCGCAATTGCGCAGGGTTGCATTGAGCTTGAGCTCAATAATTGGCTCCGATGTGTCAGCCGGCCCTTCGATCACAACAGTGCTCGCCGATTCACCGGACAGGATCTTGTCGAAGACGTTAATAGGAAAAGCTTCACCTAAGGCGGCATTGTATGTCCCGGCTGCTGTATGAAAAATTGACCCGGCGGGAATCCCGCCTAAAGTAGTGGCGTGGGTGATCGTTTTCCAGGGACCGTTGGCTCCGCCGGTGAATACAGGCGAAAGACCGTTCCAGGCGTCATTGCCAGTACTGGCGTTTATATAAAAATTGCCGGGAGCGGCCAAAGCGGAAGGAACCAGAAAAAGAACGGCAAGAAAAACTACAGACAGCCGAAAGGACATAGTTGGCCTCCTTTAATATAGCTTAATAGCTGACTAATCATATCAATTGCACTTGAAAAATGCAACCTTGCTTTTTATTCAAGGCTGTTATATAATAATGTTACGGTGAAAGGTAAAGTAACAGGCATTGTTTTCCTGCTAGCTTTCTTGCTCTCCAGTGGAGCTTGGGCCGGCTGGGTTTCACAAGAATCAAGCACCACGCAAAATTTAAATTCCCTCTCTTTTGTTACCGAGTTCTTCGGATTTGCCGCCGGCGATAATGGCGTTGTCCTAAAAACGCTCGACGGCGGCGCGAACTGGGCCCCCAAGGTCAGCGGCACCACGCAAAACTTGAACGATGTCATTTTCCCCGCCGCGGGCGAAGGTTACATCCTCGGGACATTCGGGACGGTCAGGAAATCGACCAATAACGGCGAGGTCTTCAGCGCTTTTATCACCCTGCCGACCGCGGACGCGACGGCAGAATTTAAAAAGGGATCATTTGCAGGCGCCATCCGCTGCCTGGCGGCGTCAAAGGGCGCGAGCGCGGACAGTTTTCTCCTTATCTCTTACGACAGCGGATCAACTTGGGGGAGCGCCTATTTAACAAATTTAAATGTCGAAGGGACATTCACGCTGGCGACCGGGGAGCCGTGGGTTTGGGGAAAGGATTTTTCCAATAACCAGTACCAGATAAGAAGAGGCGCGACCGTTGTCTGGACCGGGGCCGGCTCATTGGTCAGGGACCTGAAAATGGTCGACAGCAACGTGGGCTACGCGGTCGGTGATGGCGGCCTTGTCCTGAAGACCACCTCAGGCGGCGGCACGAGCGGCTCGTGGAGCACCGTCAGTTTTCCGCTGACCAATAATTTAAAACGGGTCTTTTTCATCAGCCAGAATTTCGGCTGGGTAGTAGGCGAGAACGGCCTGGTCGCCGTGACATCGGATGGAGGCGACAACTGGAGCATCTACGAAGTTGAAGGTTCGCCCGATATCAATAGTATATATGTAAGAGAAATCTCGTCCGGGGTCGTCCATGCTTACATTGCGGGAGACGCAGGCAAGATCTTTAAGTTAGCTTCGCCGACGATCACTGCAGTTACGCCGGCCACGAAATCGCAAGGCTGGCTCGGCACGCTGGAAGTGACCGGCGCCGGTTTTGTCCAGAACGCTTACGTTACCTTGGTCAGGTCGGGCCAGACGAGCGCTGACCCGGACATTTCGATCCTGTACACCAGCGTTGAATCAACGACCAAGATAGTGGCCTACCTTTTAATTTCTCCGGAAGCAATTATTGGCGCGCGGGGTGTGAAAGTGACCAACCCGGACGCGACCACATCAACCGAAGCGGCAGCGTTCAGCGTTATAACCGCCCAGGCGGAGATCAGGGACCTTTGGGTGGATGGGACAAAGTGGGCCGAGCTGTACGACCATAGCCCGGCAACTTTTACAGTCCTGACCAATCCGAGCGTTACCTACGATGTTTACTCGCCGTCCGGCGTGACCATCGCCACGGTCAACACACATATCGTCCTCCAGTATAACGGGTCAACCGTTGTGATCGCGGTGCCGACAAGCGCGCTGACGGCGGTCAGCACGCAGGATGTCAGGGTCAGCTACCAGCTGGCAAGCAATCTGCCGCAAGGGAAAGAAGTCCAGCTGATGTTTATCGGCGAAGACACCTTGGGGAACGTTGGGGCCGAAAATATGCTGGCGGTCGTTACCACGCCGGAAACACTGTCCAACACCGTGCCGCTGCCAGGCGGCAATACCCTGATCGGCGCGGTTTATGTCCATCCGCATGTTTTTGTCCCCGAAACACAGGCGGCGATCAATGTCCAGGTACGGCTGGTGCCGGGCAAAGAAGTTACTGCTTTTAGAGCCAACCTGACCGATTGGAAAGGGTCGCGCGTCTGGGAATACATTTTCCTGCCGGGCCCGACCGTTAACCGGTTCAATTTCCAGGTCCCGGCCAGGGAACTGCCGCATTATATGGGCAGGGGGATGTATGTGCTCAGCGTTAAAGATAACGTCAGCGGCGAGCTGATCGGCCGGGCAAAATTCATGATCGCCCATTCGAGCATGGTCAGATAATGAAAAAATTAATCGCTTTATTAATTTTAGCCGTTTTTGCTTTGCCGGCGGTCGCCCAGTACGTGGCGCAAGATCCGACCCGTTATATCCCCAACGCCAAGATCCTGGGGCTGGGCAAAGCTTACATCGGTTTAGCTGACGACATCGGTTCGATCTACACCAATCCGGCCGGTATGGCCAAGGTTACCGGCTGGCAGTTGACCTCGATGTCCGGCAAATTCCTCGACGAATATTCGTATCTTTCATTTTCCGGACTATATCCGACCGATTACGGCGTGATCGGGCTGGGTTTCGCCGGGACCTCGATCTCCGGCGCCTGGGCGACGACGGTCGAATCGCAGTCAGACCCGGATGACCCAATTTATACGATCGACCTGAGCCAGCCGCAGATGGGGAACTACAACAACGCGGTCATCCTCTCTTACGCCAACCAGCTCCAAAAGATCAGCTACCTGAACCAGATACCGCAGGCGGAAAATATTTCCGTCGGCGCCAACCTCAAGCTTTTCCAAGTCGCCCTTTACGGCGACGGGATCGTCGGCGGCAATGCCTCCGGCACGGAGCTTGACCTCGGCCTAAAATATTTTCCGCCGCAAAAGTGGATGGGATTCGGCGTCACGGTCCAGAACCTCCTGCCGATGAGCATGGGCGGGAAACTGAAATACGCATCAGGTCATGAAGAATCTTATCCGGCCGTTTTTGAAGCCGGCTCATATATTAATTTATTGGGCAAGAAAGACGGCCTTAGGTCGTTTGGCGACCACGAGTTAAAACTGGCGGCAGATTTTGACATGCACCCGACCTTGAAAAATTATCCGATGACCTGGCATGTCGGCGCTGAATGGCGCCCGATAACACTCTTGGCCCTCCGCGCCGGGATCGACCAGGATGCCGCAGGCGATGGCAGCGGCGGGCTCGGCGTTGTTTCCGATTCCACTTACGGCGTCGGCCTATTTTTTGGCGGTTTCCGCTTCGATTACGCCTACCACACCTTTGCCGGCGCGCCGAATGTTGACAACCATTTCTTCTCGCTCTCTTACGCCCTGAAGCCAAAGCCGGAAGAAGTGATCGGCGCACCGATCGTCATCACCCGCCCGCCGGATAAGTTGATCACCTTTGAAACAAGCGTCGCGGTCGCCGGTAAAGTTATCGACCAGAAGATACGGCGGATCATGATCAATAATGCGCCGCTAAAGTTCGACTTGAAAGGCGATTTTGCAACGACCGTTGACCTGGAGATCGGCAAGAACAAGAAAACCGTTGACGGCTGGGATGATGCGAACAATAAAATTGGCAGCGCCAGGGTCAGGATACTAAGGTTAAAACCGTTCCCGGATGTCGAAGCCGGCTACTGGGTGCGGCAGCCGATCTCGCTCCTGGCGATGGCGAACATTATCACCGGTTATCCGGATGGGACATTTAAGCCGGAAGGCAATATAACCAGGGCGGAGATGTGCACTCTGCTCATGAAATCCGAAACTCGAAACACGAAACTCGAAACAAATACGAAATTCAAAGATGTACCGGCGAACCACTGGGCGGCTAAGTACATTGCTGGCGCGGCGGGGATGAAGGTGGTCCTCGGTTATCCGGACGGCACATTCCGGCCGAAGAGCAATATTACCCGGGCAGAAGGATTAGCGATGATCGTCCGCTTCACCGGGATCTCCCAGGAAGCGTATCTTGGCCAGTTCCCGGATATCCCGACCGCCCACTGGGCGGCGCCGATCATTTCGGGCGCGTTCAAAGCCGGCGTTCTCCAGTTCCTGGAGAACAGGAGCTTTGAGCCGCAGCGTCTCTTGACCCGTGCGGAAACGGTTGAGATGCTGCAGCGGACGCGGTATATACAGAGCATTTTAGAAAAAGATCTGTTAAATTGGGAAAGTTATTAGCTTAAAAAATAAAAGGAGGAAGGTTATGTTGAAGAATAAAATATGGTGGATCCCGGTCTTGATAATGATCAGCACTTTATTATTAGCGGGGAGCGGTGAGGCACTGTCGGCGGCGGGGAAAATTAATATACAGGGGAGGATCACGCCGCGGCCGCCCGACGGGACGGTAATAACTTTTAACATAAAAAGCTCCACCAGCACCACCTGGACGGAAGACTGGAAGGTAGTTACAGATTTTCCGTCTCCAGTGCCGCTCTATGTTAATTTTTTAAAAATAACGCAGGATGGTTTGTTCAGCGCGAACCTCGGTAATCAATCGAGCAATCGTATTAAGCCGGAGCATTTGAAGGACGCAATATTTATGGAAATCCTTGTCGGCAGCTCATCACTTGGCAGCCAGCGCCTGACCTGTGCGCCGTTCGCCATTATAGCGCAGGAGGCCGAAAGCTTGGGAGGCGAAGTTAGTGTTTATAGTAACCAAACTGTTGGCATTGGAACAACGACAACGCCTTCCCATAAGCTCTGGGTCAACAATCCGACGGGGAACGGGCTTCGGGTTGATGGCGCAAAAAATATCATTGTCGGTAAATTGGGCATTAACACAGAAACTACCGACGGGACAGTCAACATCAGCGCCGAAGGGATTGCGACAGCGCTCGTTGCCAGAAGTTCTATCGGAAGCACGGCAGCCGGCTTGATTGGGTTAGGGACTAAATGGGGCGTAAAAGGCGGCATGGCGCCAGGAACAATAACTGTGGTTTCCGATGTGGGCTTGTTTGGCGCTGGGATCTCGCGCGGTGTTGAGGGGTATTCATCAGCAGGATATACAGGGTATTTTTCGGGGGGGAACGGCGTATATTTAGGGAATAAATCTTTAGTCGCGCCATTAGAAACAGGCTCGCACGGGGCCCTGTCAATTAAATCTTCTACCCGCGCCTTGCTTTTTGATGACAATCAAATTGAATCTGTTGGGTCAAAAATGTACATTAACCAGTTAAGCAACAGAGGCGTCGCGATCGCAACAGGCGGCGGGACCGTTGAATTGGGATCAAGCATTGCTGTTTATAACGGCAAAATCGGCATTGGCACGCTCACCCCAAAATACTTTTTAGATATCAATAACACCGTGACAGCGCCAGACGTCTACGCCATAAACATGGATATCGCGAATATGAAAGCGCTGAAACTGGCCTGTGAAAATACCGGGACAACAGTTTACCTGTTGAACAACTCGACTTACAGCGGCGCCGATGTGATCTACGCGGAAACAAAAGGCGGGGGGCAGGCGGGGATATTCAGGAGCAACTCCAACCTTACTGCCGCCGGCCATTCGACAATCGATGTGCGCAACCTGAACACTGACGGCGGCACCGGGGGCTATTTTTACGGCAAAACGCGGGGCATATATGCGTCATCAGCGAAAATTGGCGTGGACGACGACTACACCCCGACGATCAAAACAAAACTATTTAATAAAAGTACGAATTCCGAAGGCGATACGAATTTTGTAGCCGGGTTTAGCGGCAAAACAATCCTATTGCTTTCCGGGATGGTCGGCCGCGCGGTTGGAACAGTAGGTGAAGTATGGTATAACATCACGTCCAATCGTCCCGGGACCTTTAATGGCGGGCGAATTTATTATATGCCCTCCAATGACACGATTTACGTTGATCTCGATTCTTATTTTGACGGCGACCAATTAAAGATATTTGTGGTCTATACTGATTAGGACGCGGCGATTTTATAGACGGGAGAGTAAATGCATAGACGCCTTTGTGTAGCGTTAATTGGGTTTGGCCTAGCGGCGGGGATTGTTTCCTCGGCGTCAGCTATGCACTTTGAGAACAGTGACTATGATCTGTGGATTATCCCCAACTCCGGCAGTTCAATTGATCTGAATGACGGGAGCTCACATCTTCAGGACATTAAAGGTTATCCTGTCGGCTCGCCCTTTACCGACGCCAGCACGACGATCGAGGTCGGCTTGTGGGGGCTGATTTCAGTTACAGGCGAAGCACCGTATGTCCCCCCGACGGTCGAAGTGGTTGATACCGGGAAGATCAGGGACACCAAGATCTTTGTAGAAGGGGAAAACATCAAGCTCACCTGGGGCTTTGACGCCGGCGGCCCGGTGCCGGTAAAGATCTACTGCCGGATGGGGCCAGCCAGTGAATATGCGGCTGAAGCCGCGACCTTTGCTCCTGTGATCACGGTGCCGGACCCGATTCCCGCTACGACCACTGAATATGTTTTTCCTAACTTTGCGCATAACGGGATCAACCAGTATTATCGGGTCGTCCCTGCCACATTGATAGGCCCCGATGTCTTAAGCCCTTTGGACAACTCGATCACCGTCGGCAAAGTGGAAGTTAATTGTCCCAAGGGATTGTATGTTTTTGCCTGTCTCCCCTTCCAGGAAGATAATTTCTCGCTGAAAAACTTGATAGGAGATCAATTAGGAGACTCCGCTGAATATGATTGGTGGAATGGAGACGCTTATGAGATCGGGACATATACTACGGCGGCGAGCTGGAGTAAGGATAAGAGCTTACGGATCGGCGAAGGGTTCCTCCTGAGGGCAGTCCAAGCCGATAAAAAAGTCGCTTTAGTCGGGAGGTTTGGGTCTGTCGACCCTCCGGCCACCCGCGAGCTGATCGGGCATAAATATAATTTGATCGGCTATCCATACCCGCAAATAACATCGCTTTTTAGCATGGGAATTACGCCTAGCGATAGCGACGAGATCGACCGCTGGATAGTCTATGTCGACGCTGCTAATAAGCAATATTACAATATTGGGACATATAATGGAGTGTCCGGCAACTGGACGGTAGCGCCAGGCGTAGTTGATATTGATAAAATGGCGCTGGCAGAACCCAGGTTTTACCGGCCCATGAGCGGCTCAATCTGGACGATAACTTTTCCATAGGAGGGAAATAATTTATGTTAAAGAGAATAATTTTGATCTTGCTGGGGGTGCTGATCTTAAGCCAGTCTGTTTTGGCGACCGGATTGAAGATTAAATTCACCCAGGACGCGATAAGAGATAAGGATGGGAACGTTCTTTCGCCGCTAACCGACTATCATGACGGCACCGCCGCTGGCGGGCCCAAGCTGCAGCTTTATAAAGGAAGCTTGCCCAGCCCGATTACAGTTGGCTCTCCTCTCGATGCGGCCGACTCCGTTGCTTATAGCGCAATATCAGACGGGTCTTATAAGCATTTATATGTCTGTGATGGGTCGGGCTTTAACGGCAACGCTGTTTATGTCAGGGTCTGGAAGGGCGGGGTTTGTCCCTTGGTTGCCAGTCCCGGCGTATATTATGGGACAACATCCGACAACGCCTCCAGCGGCACAGCAACGCCAAATTCGAAGGAGATCAGCAGCTTGAAAACCGAGTACCAGTGCGACAAGCCTTATGCCCCCTCGATCGGCGCGATCAGCGAATCGCTGCAACGGGTAGGGAACGATCTTCAGGCCGAGCTGGTCGTCAATATCACGTCGGGCACAGGCACAACCGGCCTGCGCGAAGTAACAAATTATTATCTGCACGTCAAATACCCATCAGGTACGACGGCGACTTTTGACCTTGGCGCCGGCAAGCAAAAAACGTTGAGCAATACGGAAACCGGCCATTATGTCTTTAGCGCCAGCGCCAAGAACTGGTGGGGAACTGCCGACGGCGCGGAAAAGCCATACGACACCTTGGGCGGAGGCGCGGCGGCAACCGAAATTGTTACGATCCCGCTCAAGAAAAAGAGCGGCAGCTTCGGCATAAATGACTTCGGCATCCCGTTTGCCACAGTCTATAACCGCAGCGGGGCGCAGATCGCTAATCTCAAGAGCTTGATCGCTGCCATTAACGCGACAGGCGAAGGTTATGTCTCGACCCTGGGCTATTGGGATGAGAGTGGTCAGAAGGAGATCGGCTTTACGCTGGACGCAAGCGGCAATGTGCTGAACAAGGTAAACACCACCAAGAACCCGGAAGAAATTTCCATTGTCCGGGTTAAGGGTTACCAGGTTTCCGTGACCGGAGATAAACAACTGATAATCAGGAATTATTGATGTTAAGAAAGGCTCTGATAAGTATAGGTTTGCTGGGCATAGGCATTGTTGCCTGTGCCAGCATCTTCTATCCGATCTACCCGGTATTGGGTGGTGCGGTCTCGTCAGTCTCGGGGATCTCGGTCGAAAACCGGATGGTTGTGCTTTATGACCCCGACTCCCAGGGAGAAGTCGCCAAGCTGTACGGCTATGCTTACATTAGCAGCGGGAAATTTGTCGTCAACGCATTCAAGGCCAATCCGGTTACGGCGGGAAAAAGCTACAAGATCGCCATCTCGCGGGGAGCGGACAATTACGGCTCGAACCCGCTGGACGTAACGATCACCGGCCACGGCTTTGAGCAGCTGCCCGCCAACCTGGTCCTGGCTTACGGCGTCGGGCCGAAGGAGCCGACCCTGCCGGGGACGGAACCGCGGCCGCAGATCAAGCTCTGGTTCGGGAACCGCCTGTACCAGCCGGGGGTATACACTAAAGCGACGCCATTCGTTGTTACTGAAACGCCGAATATCCAGGCCAAGATCAGCATTCCGGCGCCATTTTCAGTTTCCAACCAGATAACCGATTATTCGATCATGGTCGATCCCGATTCATCTAAAGCAAAAACGCTCGCCTTAAGCTCCTCCAACATGACTGCGCAAGCGATGGCGGCCGGAGAATTGAAGGGATTCACTCTTGAATACGCAATGAAAGAAGAAGAAAAGCTGGAATCCGGCGAGCATACCTTCCAGGTGAGAGCGATGAGCAGCGGCACGCAGGGCGGGAGCCCAACATCCACGACCTATCTGGCTACTGTCGAAGTGATAGGCGGCCCGCTGCGGCTCATCGGCACGCCGATCACGTTCCCGAGCCCGTACAGCATCTCCAAACACAAAACAGTTACGATCCAGTACGGCTTATCGGCCAATGCTAATATCGAAATATATATCATCGGTGTCGGCGGGCAGAGGATCAAACACTATGTGATCAATGCCGGCGGCGAAGGCGGATCGGCCGGGGTCAATAAACTGATCTGGGACGGCCGGACCGACCAGGGCTACCTTGCCGGCAACGCGATCTACGTCGGGACGATAGTCGCCAGGGATGAGAATCGGCTGCTCGGGAAGTTTAAATTAACAGTGGTTGACTAAGATTCGAGGACCGCTTTAGCGCAGCGGGCGATCACGCCGGGAGATCCAAGCTTTGCCCTCAATTTTTCAAAGGAACTTTTCATCTTTTCCTGACGCAGCTTGTCTTTGAGGATAGACAGCGCCTCTTCCGCGATCCGCCTCGGGTTAGCATCCTGCATCACCAGCTCCGGGATCGCTTTTTCTCCCAAAAGCATGTTCGGCATGCTGAAGTAGGGGAGTTTTTCGCCGAGCTTCAGGATATATTTGCCGACAAAATAAGTCAGCGGATTCAATTTATAGACCATGATGTTCGGCACGCCGAGGATCGAGGCTTCAAGGTTGATCGTTCCGGAGGCGCAGATCGCCAGGTCCGATGAAGCGAGGATCTCATAAGTTTGACCGACCACTGCCTTCGGCCGGAACTCGTCGATCAAACCGAAGATCTCCTTGATCATAATGGTCGAAGCGGCGGGAATAACGAACTCCGCTTCCGGCAGCCACTCTTTTATCTTTTCCCCAGCCTTCAATAAAATGGGCAATAGTCCTTTGATCTCCTGCGTGCGACTCCCCGGGCAAAGGCTAATTACCGGCTCCCTAGTCCCTAGTCCCTGGTCCCTAATC
>JAQTLJ010000025.1 GCA_028714935.1 Candidatus Margulisiibacteriota bacterium
CATCACCATGGCGGCGTGCGTGTGGGTATTGATCAGCCCAGGCATGACCAATTTGCCTTCGGCTTCGATCGTCTTCTTTCCCGAGCAATTTGTCCGAGGGGCAATATCAACGATCTTTGAGCCTTTAACGGCTATGTCAGCTTTTTCGTGGAGGGACAATTTATCATCCATGGTCAGGACCAGGCCGTTTTTTATGACGATATCAGCTTCCATAGCAAAAGCTATTATATGCTATAATTCAAAACATGACAATCAAAGTAGCGGCAAAAATATTAAGATCCGGCGGCGTGATCGCCTTCCCGACCGAAACGGTCTACGGCATCGGCGCCCTGCTTTCTAAGCCCTCAGCGATCCGCCGGATATTCAAGATCAAGAAGCGCCCGCGTAGTAAACCGCTCCAGGTCCTGATTGCCAACATGAAACAAGCGCTGGAGTTAGGTAAACTCAACGCTAAAGCCCTTAAGCTGGCGAAGAAAAACTGGCCGGGACCTCTGACTTTAGTGGTTTATAAGGCCGGGAAAGTACCCAAACTTGTGACCGGCGGGACAAATAAGGTTGGCTTGAGGCTGCCGGCGCACCGCACGATCCTTGCTCTGATCAGAAAGGTTGGACCACTGGCCGCCACTTCGGCCAATAAAGCTGGGGAGCCCTCGGCCTTAACCGCCAAAGAAGTTAAACACAGGTTGCCTGGTCTTGACTATATACTGGCCGGCAGAGTAAAACTTGGTAAAGCTTCAGCCGTGATCGATGCCACCGATAATTTCAAGACCTTACGCCCTTAGAAACTTAAGCGCAGCTCATAAAACTGTGATTCTTCCACCTTAGCAGTATCTGGATTATAAACCTTCTTATAATTGGCTACGATCTTGGCGTAAGGATTGATCGGATAGGCGATCGAGCCGCCCATCATCGCCCCTTCTTCGAGGGTGAGCGACCGGAAATTCTCGAATTTCGGCTGTTTATAATAGCCGGCGACTTCGATCCCCTGTATCAGCTTGGCCATAAGATCGGCGGCCAGCGAAGCTGATGTGCTGTCATTATAGTTTTCGTACGCGACATTCAGTGTCGCCAGGCCTAAAGCATTCAATCCCAGCTGGGCAAGATAACCGTTTTTCACGTTCCCGGTAGCTTCCGCTGACGACAAATCGATCGGGTTGGTTTCATAATCGGAATCAAAATAACCGGGGACAAAACGGCTGTCGATCAGGCGGTATTCTGCCAGGAAAGACGCGTTGGCGACCATCAGATCATACGCCCACGAAAGCCCGGCGCTGAAGCCGCTGCCATGGCCGACCAGCTGGGCCCACTCAGCATAACCCTCAAAATTGAGCGGCAAAGGCACAGTTGCGTCGACCCCGATCCCGGATACTTTCTGAACTTCGCTGGTCCCGGCCAGTTTTACCCCATCAGCATCGGTGATTACAGTCTGCCCGAGGGTCAGCATCGGATTGATCCTCTCTTCCACCCGGAGCCCGTAAATCGCGCTTTTTGTCCCCAAGGCGCGGACAACATACTTGTCCAAGTCCACATAGCCCTTGACTGCAATCTGCTCATTATTAAGCAGGATCGGCCCGGCTATCCTGGTTGAATAGCCTTTCATCAGCATCCCGTGCCCCCAGGTCAGGTTCTCAACTATGCCGTAGCGCAAGCCTTTTTTCGTGTCATCGTATTCAATATAACGTAAAACGGCGTTTTCATATCCCGAAGGCTTTTTTTCTCCCAAAGGTATGTTCACGTCAGCTCCCAATCCCCACGCTCCTAATTTAAAGTCCGGATGCCAGGCAATGTTGCCGATCTCTGCGCTGCCAACCTTGATATAACCGATGCTTATGCCGCCGATATTGGACGAAAGCTGCGTTGTAGTCGCTGGGATTTCCGCCCGGGCAACTGAACAAACAAACAGTAAACTGACAACTATTAACCCTCTCCTCATCTTTCCCTCCTAATGCTTAAAATGCCTGCGCCCGGTAAAGATCATGGCGAGTCCGAGCTCGTCCGCCTTATCGATCGAATCCTGGTCGTGTTTTGACCCGCCCGGCTGGATGATCGCGCTGATCCCCTGCTTCCCCGCTAATTCAACCACATCGGGGAACGGGAAAAACGCATCAGAAGCAAGAACCGCCCCTTTAACTTTTCCTCCGGCCCGCTGGACCGCCAGGCCAGCCGATTCGATCCGGCTCATCTGCCCCGCCCCGACGCCAATCGCCAGTCCGTTCTTGGCCAGCACGATCGCGTTGGATTTTACATGTTTGGCCACTCCCCAGGCAAAGAACAGGTCTTCCATTTCCGCCAGGGTCGGCTGTTTCCTGGTCACGACTCTGATCTCGTTTATCCCAAGCTGGGCCAGGTCCGGGTCCTGCAGGAGCATGCCGCCGCTGACCCTTTTATAATCCATCCCTTTGTACGGCTTGCCGATCGCCGTCTCCCCCATCTCCATGATCCGCAGGTTCGCTTTTTCTTTTAAGATCGACAGCGCCTTTGGCGTGTACCCCGGCGCGATTATCACTTCCACAAAAAGCGGCTTCAGCTCTCTGGCTGTCTCCTCGTCGATCCTCCGGTTGGCGGCAATGATCCCGCCATAGGCCGAGACCGGATCGGCGGCATATGCCTTTTTATAAGCTTCGTGCACATTCGCGGCCTTCGCTACCCCGCAAGGGTTGGTGTGTTTAATGATCGCGACCGTCGGATCGGCAAAATAATTGGCCAGCATCCAGGCGGCGTCCATATCAACTATATTGTTAAAAGACAGCTCCTTACCGTGCAGCTGCCTGGCTTCGGTGATCCGCCCCTCGCCTTTCGCGCCCCGTTCCTTATAAAACGCGGCCTTCTGGTGCGGGTTCTCGCCGTACCGGAGGTCCTGGATCTTCTCCAGCATGATCGTCACTTCGCTGGGAAATGCCTCTGCCTTTTCCAGCCGGGAAGCAAGATAACGGACGATCAGCGTGTCATACTGCGCGGTGTGCTTAAAAGCTTTAAGGGCCAGTTGCTCGCGCGTGGCCAGAGCTATTTCTCCTTTCTCCTTCAACTCTTCCAGCACCAGCTTATAATCGTCTGGGTCGACGACAACCGCCACGTTCTTATGGTTCTTGGCGGCGCCGCGCACCATTGAAGGTCCGCCGATATCGATATTTTCTATCGCTTCCGCGTGGGTAAAGCTTTTCTTGGCTGTCACTTCTTCAAAAGGATAAAGGTTGCAGACCACAAGATCGAACGGGTTAAGCTTGAACTTTTTAATATCACGGAGATGCTCTTTGTCCGTCCGGTCCGCCAGGATACCGCCATGGATCAAAGGGTGTAAGGTTTTTACCCTCCCCCCCAGCATATGCGGATATTTGGTCAGCTTTGCGACCTCGGTGACGCGAACGCCGTTCTTCCTCAAGAATTTCGCCGTCCCGCCGGAAGAGATGATCTCAAACCCGAGCTTTTTTAACCCCTTGGCGAACTGGGAAAGCCCGGCCTTGTCATAAACTGATATCAGCGCAAACTTAGCACTTTTTCTTTTCATTTAACCTTCACCCGTCTCCCTTCTATTTTTAGACGCCCTTCAGCAAACAATTTGACCGCCAGCGGATAGATCTTGTGCTCCTGCTCCAAGATCCTGGCAGATAAAGTCTCTTCTGTATCATTTTCAAAGACCGGGATCGCAACCTGGGCGATTATCGGCCCGGTGTCACAGCCATCGTCCACAAAGTGGACCGTGGCGCCGGCGATCTTGACCCCGTGCTCCAGCGCCTGCTTTTGTCCGTGCAGGCCGGGAAACGCAGGCAGGAGCGCCGGATGGATATTCATCAGCTTGCCCGGGAAATGCTCAAGCAGGACCGGCCCGACGATCCTCATATAACCGGCCAGGCAGACCAGATCAACCTGATGCTCTTTCAGGACCTTAACGATCTCCAGCTCATAGGTATTTTTATCGGTATAATTCTTCGGCTCAAAGATCGCCGTGGCGATCTTATGCTTCTTCGCTCTTTCCAGACCGTAAGCGTCCGGCTTGTCCGAAACGACCACTTCGACTTTGGCCGGTATCCGGCCGCTCTCACAGGCAGCAATGAGCGCCTGGAGATTCGACCCCTGGCCCGAGATCAACACGCCAACTTTTATCATTAGATTATGATGACTTCGCCTTTTCCCTTTTCGATCTCACCCATCAGATAAGCTTTTTCTTTCTGTTTTTTAAGGAAATTCATCGCCCGGTTCACGTCTTTGCCGTCCACTACCACGATCATCCCGATCCCCATATTAAAGGTCCGATACATCTCGTTCTGTTCGACCTTCCCCAGTTTCTGGATCAGTTTGAAGATCTGATGGATCGGCCAGGAATTCAGTTCGATCACCGCCTGGACGCTGCGCGGCAGCACCCGGGCCAGATTCTCGGGGATACCGCCGCCGGTAATGTGCGCTATCCCTTTTACTTTGCAGCGCCTGATCAACTTCAGGATCGTCGTACAATAGATCTTGGTCGGGGTTAGAAGCTCTTCTCCTAATGTCCGGTCAAAATCTTCGACCTTTTCCTTAGGGTTCAGCTTGGAGTGGTCCAGCAGGATCTTCCGGGCCAAAGTGTAGCCATTGCTGTGGAGCCCTGAAGAAGCCAGGCCGATTATCTTATCGCCGGCTTTAATTTTTGAGCCGTTGATCACCTTCCCTTTTTCCACCAGCCCCACCGCAAAACCGGCAAGATCGTACTCTCCCTGCTGGTACATGTCCGAGAGTTCCGCCGTTTCTCCGCCCAGCAGCTGGCACTCGGCTTTTTTACACCCTTCCGCAATTCCCCTGATGATCTTCTCGATCGTCGGGAGATGGACCTTATGGCAGCCGATATAATCGAGGAAAAACAACGGTTTGGCCCCGGTCGCCACCACATCGTCCACGTTCATCGCCACCAGGTCAATGCCGACCGTTTCGTGGCGGTTCATCAGGAAAGCCAGTTTCAGCTTAGTGCCAACGCCATCAGCCGCCCCGACTATAAAATTCTTTCCCAAAGGATACAGGCCGCCAAAAAAGCCGATCCCCTTGGCAAACTTTCTTATCCGGCGCACTACTTCATTCCCGGCGTCGACATCCACTCCCGCCTGCTTATAGGTAATCATAAGTCCTCCTTATGCTGAGATATTCAAAGTGTTTACCTGGCCGCCTCAGCTGACGCAATGCCGTAATAAACATCCCCGCCGCGCAGCACGATAAAAAAGCGGCATTCCTTATTGGTGCAGGCCCAGGCCTTATAACGGATGGAAACCGCGTTATTGGAAAAATCGGACAGCGGCACCAGGTCCCCTGTCCCGCATTTTTGGCATTTCGGATAGCATCCACCTTCACATTCCGACACTTAGCTCACCCCCCTCTTTTACTGAAAGAATAATTTCAAGCTTTGCAAGCGTTCCGGGATCTTGACCGGATATTCGCCGTTCAAACAGGCTAAACAAAGATCTTTGCTCGGCAGGCTGATCGACCGGATCAGGTTCTTCAAGCTCAAATAACCCAGAGAATCCGCTTCCAAATATTTGCGGATCCCCTCAATTGACAGGTTGGCCGCGATCAATTCCGCTTTGGTCGGGGTATCGATCCCGTAAAAACAGGAACTCAAATTCGGCGGCGAAGATATCCTCATGTGCACTTCCCGGGCGCCGGCCTCGCGGATCAGGCGAACGATCTGCCGCGAAGTCGTCCCCCTGATGATCGAGTCATCGATAACCACGACTTTCTTGCCGCGCACCGCGTCCCGGATCGGATTAAGCTTGATCCTTACGCCCAGGTCCCTGATCTCCTGGCTCGGCTGGATAAAAGTCCGGCCGATATAGCGGTTCTTGATCAAGCCTTCGCCGTAAGGGATCTTTGATTCCGCGGAAAAACCGATCGCCGCCGGCACGCCGGATTCCGGCACCGGCATGATCACGTCCGCCTCGACCGGATGCTCTTTGGCCAGATATTTACCCATATTGAATCTAGTTTCATACACATTGCGGCCGTGAAGAACGGAGTCGGGCCGGGCAAAATAAATGTACTCAAATACGCACAGCGCCTCCCTCTCCCCGAGCTCCCAGGTCCGCGACCTGACGCCTTCTTTATCAATGATCACAACTTCGCCGTTGCTGACATCCCTGACGTACTGGGCGCCAAGAATATCAAGGGCGCAGGTCTCGGACGAGACCAGGTATGATTTGTCCAGTTTACCGATGCAGAGCGGACGGATGCCGTTCGGGTCCCGCGCCGCGATCAATTTATCGCTGGTCAAGATCAAAACAGAAAAGGCCCCCCGGCAGCGCTTAAGCGTATCGATCAGCGCTTCTTCCAGATCGGTTTTATTAGACGCGGCGAGCATGGCCGCCATCACCTCTGAATCGGTCGTCCCTAAAAAGCTGATCCCCTTATCCTTCAATTCCTGCCGCAGGGCGTCCGTATTGATCAAATTGCCGTTATGGGCAATCGCGATCTGCCCGTACCTGGTATTGATGACGATCGGCTGGGCATTCTCCAGGACCGATGAACCGGTCGTCGAATAGCGGACGTGGCCAATGGCGATCGTCCCTTTAAGTGAACTTAAATTCTTTTCATTGAACACCTGGTTGACCAGCCCCATCCCTTTGTGATGCGTAATATCTTTTCCGTCGGCTACGGCAATTCCCGCAGATTCCTGACCCCGGTGCTGAAGCGCATATAAGCCGTAATAAACCGACTTGGCCGGAGAATCAATGTCAAAATTATAGATACCAAATACTCCGCAATACTCTCTCATCTCTACTCCCTAATCCCTATACCCGATAAACATCAGTCCAGCAGGAAAGGCACAGCTGGTCCAGTGGCTTCCCGATCGATTTTTCCAGGTCCTCCAAAGTGGCGTAAGCCAGGCCGTCAACTCCGATATATTCCCTGATCTGTTCGATGGTTTTCTCGTTGGCGGCCAGTTCTTTTTTGGAACGCGTGGCCACGCCGTACATACAGGGGGCCTTGAGCGGCGGGCAGGCGACCCGGACATGGATTGCCTTGACCCCGTTCTTCCTCAATTTGACCACCAGATCATTTTTCATCTGCGTGCCGCGGACGATCGAATCGTCGCAAATGACCACACTTCTCCCTGCGATCTTGGCCGGGATCGGGATCAGCTTGACCTTGGCTTCGCGGTCGCGCTCGGCCTGGGTCGGCTGAGTGTAGCTGCGGCTGGCGTAATCATATTTAATAAAGACATTGTCAAAAGGGATCTTCGATTCCTGAGCATAACCGATGGCATGGCCGATGCCTGAATTAGGCACGGCGCCAATAATGTCGACTTTGACCGGGTAACGCCTGGCCAGACAGCCGCCGATGTTCCGGCGCGCCATGTCAACTGACATCCCGTCGATCGTCGACGCTACATTAGCCGTATAGACCCACTCAAAGGTGCAATACTGTATCAGGTCCGAATGTATTATCTTTTTCGTTTCGAACTCCCCGTCTTTGACTTCGATGATCTCACCCGGCTTGACATCGCGGACGATCGAATAGCCGAGATTGACAAAAGAGCACGATTCCGACGTAATGGCAACCGAGCCGTCTTTTTTGCCGATAACCATCGGACGAAAACCGTGTTTATCCCTGGCGGCGTAAATCTTCCCTTTGGACAGGATGACCAGAGAATAGGCCCCGCGTATCTTGCCCGCCATAAATTCGATGCCGGCGACAAAATCATCGCCCTGGGCGACCAGTTTAGCCACGACTTCTATATCCGTGTCGGTATAAAAAGAATGGCCCTGTTTCTTTAATTCGTCGGTCAACTCGGCCAGATTGACGATGTTCCCCTCAAAACAAATGGTGAATTCGCCCATTTTGGAATCAAGCTTGATCGGCTGGCGGGCCTTAAGCGCAGTGTGTCCGATCCCTGCCTGTCCATTCATTCCGCCCAGATCATTGGTAAAAGTCTCCCTGACCAGCCCCCGGTGGGTCCGGATCTTAATGCTGTCGCCGCTGAAAGTGGAAAGCCCGCAGTATTGCTGTCCCCGGTGCTGGAGGTAAAAAGTCCCTAGGAACAGGTCGTCAATGATATTATCTTTGGCCGAAGACACCGCAAAAAATCCGCACATAATTACTCTCCTATCCCGAGGCGTTTTGACTTAACCAATCTATTATCTTGTCCTTTTCGATCAGCTGCGTTTCACCGGTCTTCCTGGCCTTAACTTCGATCTTCCCTTCTTTAAGGGATTTCCCGACGATCACTTTAAAAGGAATGCCGATCAGATCAACATCCTTCAGTTTAACGCCCATCCGGTCATCACGGTCATCAAGCAAGACATCAAGGCCTTGTTCCAGGCAATCGCGATAGATCTTTTCGGCTGTTTCCGCCTGTTCCTTTTCTGCCACATTCGCAGGAATAACTGCGATCTTAAACGGGGCCAGCGGCGCCGGCCAAACGATCCCATCCTTATCATTGTTCTGCTCTATTGCCGCCGCGGCCGTCCGCCCGACACCGATCCCGTAACAACCCATGATCATCGGTTTTTCCTGGTTGTTTTCATCAAGGAAGAGGCACTTCATTTTAGCTGAATATTTTGTTCCCAATTTGAAGATATGCCCGACCTCAATGCCGCGTTTCTTGCTTAAAATGCCGGTGCCGCATTTCGGGCATGGTTCCCCCTCGGAAGAGAATGACTTCCAGCTGATGGCAAAGCTGCAATTATCACAGGCTAAAATCTCCTCCTCCCCCTCTTCCGCCAGGACCATAAATTCTTCGGAGAATCCTCCGCCGATCAAGCCGGGATCAGCTTCCACTACCCGGTATTTCAGGTCCATCCGGTCAAAGATCCGGCAGTAGGTCTGGTACATGTTCTGATACTCTTTGGCGAGGCTCTCTTCGCTGGCATGGAAAGAGTAAGCGTCTTTCATCATGAATTCCCGCCCGCGCATCAAGCCAAAACGCGGCCGGATCTCATCCCGGAATTTCGTCTGGATCTGATAAAGGTTAACAGGTAATTGTTTATAAGACCGGATCGTATTCCTGACCAGGTCAGTAATGACTTCCTCGTGGGTCGGGCCAAGGCAAAATTCGCGGTCATGACGGTCCTTGATGCGGAACAGCTCCTTGCCATACATCTCCCAGCGGCCGGTCTCCTGCCACAATTCAGCCGGCAGCAAGGTCGGCATCAGGACTTCCTGCGCCCCGGCGCGGGTCATCTCGGCGCGAACAATATTGGCAACTTTTGAAAGTACGCGGAAACCGAGGGGTAAAAAGGTATAGACTCCGGCTGACAGCCTGCGAATGAAACCCGCGCGCAGCATTAACTTATGGGAAACAACCTCCGCCTCCGAGGGATCCTCCCGCAGCGTCGGCGCCACCAACTGGGACATTTTCATCGAATTACACTGCCTCCCCCTAACATACCCAGTAACAGGCTAATTATAGCATCATTTCGCTGATATTTCCAGACGGAAAAACGGAGTTATTTACGGGTCTTTAGCCAAAGATCAATGATCGCCACCCAGGCTTCCCAGAGCACTGTCAATTTTGCGCCTGTTTGCTTCCCCTTAAGCCTGGCATAGTGGTTAACGCCAACCTCTTTGATCTTTTTATACCTCAGCTTGCCGGCCTTAACGAATATTTCGCCGTTGATTATCGCCCCTTTCGCCCCTACCTCCAGCTGATCGATTATTTTTTTCTTGAACAATTTAAAGGCGCAGTTCGCGTCCCGCAATTTCAAACCAAACAACAACCAGAGCAGAAAGCGGTACCATAAAGCTTCAAGGACGCGGTAAAACGGGTCCCGTCGTTTGAGCCGGTAGCCGATGACAAAATCATATTCTCCAATAAAGGGGAGCAGCTTATCGATCTCGGCCAGGTCATATTGATCATCACCGTCGCATTGAAAGACCAGGTCGTAGCGGCAGGCAGCAAAGCCGGAACGGAGCGCCGCGCCGTAACCTTGATTGACCTCGTGGTTGACTACCCGTACCCGGCTGTCCTGAGAGGCGAGCTCGGCCGCTATTGCGCCGGTCTTATCCCCGCTCCCGTCGTTGACGATAATGACCTCAAATTCAGCGAAACGCTTACTTAGTACTGCCACCGCCGTACTAATGACCTGGCGTATATTTTCCGCCTCGTTGTACATTGGAAAAAAACACGATATTCTCACTGTTTTGACCTCTTAAACACCAGCACACCCTCTTTGGGATAACTGAGCTCGCGGTCGGGCTGATAACCATAACTGACAAGTTTTCGCGCTAAATCGGGCGGCGCGTAATAATCCTTCAGGTAAATAATAAAATATTTTGTCCTTATGTCCGCCAGGGCCAGGTTGAAATCAGTTTCGATCGCCTGGAGCAGCTCGGCGCTCCGCCTGATCCCAAAGCCATGAGAATACATCTTTTTGCCTAAGAAATAAACCTCGCCACTCCCTCCCCTGACCGTCAGGTAATAGCGGCTTAAAGAGTCCCGGCCTGAATAGAACATGGCGGAATACAGGCTTTTGGTAAAAATACGATCGTCCGGCTTCGTCCTCGCTTTGATCTTTAAACCAATATCACGGGCCATGACATTGGCCGGCGTGCCGTATCTCTCGACAGAAATTTGATCTCCATTATAGAAAAGGTAAAAAGGGTACTGGTTGGCAATAATAAATAAAGCAAAAGCGGCAATGATCGCCCAGAGGGACATTGTTATCGGCTTAGAAAAGCCGAACTCCTTCCACCTGACAACCGCGATCCCACCCAGCAGACAAAGTCCCGGCATTGCCTGTATATAATAATGGCCAAAAGCGTAGCCGGCAGAAAACACCCCGAATAATGAAAAGACGGTCCACCATAATAAAATTCTCGATCTAGGCTCTTTTAGTTTAACCATTATTAAAATAGCGCCTAAACCGGCCAGGATCCACAACACCGAGTTTTCAAACAAGAAAACATAGCCGGTCCTGATAAGAAAATAAACTATGTTCGGATTGACCATCCCCAGGCTGTAATACAAATTGCAATTGATAAAACCAGCCAGTGCTCCTTTGAGCCAGAAATAGACCATAAATGCTAAGGGGACTATTAAAAAACCCGAAACTAACTTCACCCATTTTGCTCTGCCGCCCGCCAATAATACTAAATAATTGAACAAAGCCACCGGCTTGATCATCACCGCCAGACCGGAAAATAAACCGGCCAGAAATGGCTTCTCGCGCAGATAACAATACAATCCCAAGACCAACGGCAGGGCCATAAATATCTCCGTGTTCGACCCCGTTCCCTCGACGAACATCCCACCTGAGAATATGGCATATAACAAGGCCGAGACTACCCCCAACCGCTCATCAGACAATTCTTTACCGATCAGAAAAATGAAAAAGGTGGTCAATAAGCTAAAAAAAGCGGTAAATAATCTTAACGCCGCTTCACTTTCACCAAAGCATTTAAATATCAGCGAATAAACATAAAATATTACCGGCGGTTTGTTATCGACCAGGTCCCGATACAGTTCCTCCCCCTGGGATAAATGTGATGCAAC
>JAQTLJ010000026.1 GCA_028714935.1 Candidatus Margulisiibacteriota bacterium
CTCGACGATCGGTTCGAGCAGAACAGGTCTGGCTTCCTGAAAGATCTTTTTAAAACCCATCGAAGCGGCGATCTTGAAGGCCATATCCGAAGAATCAACCTCATGATAAGAACCGTCGAACAGGGTTACCTTGATGTCTACGACCGGATAGCCGGCGATCACGCCGCCGAGCATCGCTTCGCGGATCCCTTTCTCGACGGAAGGGATGTAATTCCTGGGGATCGCTCCGCCCACGACCTTATCAACAAATTCGAAGCCTTTTCCCCGGGCCAGGGGTTCGATCTCGATCCAGGTATCGCCGTACTGCCCGCGACCACCGGTCTGTTTTTTGTATTTACCTTGGCCTTTAGCCTTGCCGATGACCGTTTCTTTATAAGGGATCCTCGGATCGCCGATCTCGATGTCGATCCCGAACCTTTCTTTGACCCTTTTAAGGATGACTTCGAGATGGACATCGCCCATGCCGGAAATGACGGTTTCCTTGGTCTCTGCATTGTAATGCAGTTTAAAAGTGGGATCTTCATGGGTGAAACTGCCGAGCCCAAGGGCCATCTTTTCCTGGTCAGCCTTGCTTTTTGGCTTGACCGCAAAGGACATGACCGGTTCCGGGTAGGCAACCGGTTCAAAAAAAGCAGTCTTATTCTTATCGCCTAATGAATCGCCGGTCCCGGTTATTTTAAGCTTGGGCAGAACCGCGATATCGCCAGCGGAAAGGGCAGGCAGTTCTTCCTTTGTTTTGCCCCGCATGGTAATGATCTGGCCAATGCGTTCTTCTTTGCCCTTGGAAACATTGATGATCGCGGATGAGGGCTTGATCGTACCGGAAAAAACCCGGATATAAGCCAGATTGCCGATATGCGGCTCGGAAACCGTTTTAAAAACGTAGGCCGAAAAAGGCTCGTTTTGGGCGGGCTTGATCATTATTGCTTCGCCAGTTTCTGATTTAGCCGGGACCTCCCGTTCATTGGCTGGCGGCATCCAGGCAACGATGCCGTTCAGCAGCTCTTCGATGCCGATGTTCTTAGTTGAAGAAACGCAAAAAACCGGGAAAACTTTATCGGCGTTGATCGCCTTGATCAGGTGTTCGGACAGTTCCTGTTCGGTGATCTCTTTATTCTCCAGATATTCGGTCAGGATCGTATCATCGATCTCCGCAATTCCCTCGATCAGCATCTCTTTGTATTTATCAACCTGATCTTTAAGCTCCGCCGGGACATCTGGCTTAAGCAGGCTATGTACTCCGGAGAAGTTATCGCCGCTGCCGATCGGGATCTGGACAGGCACGATCTCGCGGCTGAATTTTTTTCTTAGATTTTCGATCGTTTTGTCAAAATCAGCCTGGGATTTATCGAGCTTGTTTATCACGATCAGCCGCGGCAGGTTGTATTTGTCGGCGATCTTCCAGAGATTTTCCAGGGCGGACCCATATCCGGCAACAGCATCGACCACAATGACCACGCAGTCAACAACGCGGATGACAGAGATCGGTTCGCCGATAAAATCAATATAACCGGGAGTATCGATCAGATTGATCTTGTGCTCCTGCCATTCAAAAGGGAGGAGGGTGGCATGGAGACTGATCCCGCGCTTAATTTCTTCACTATCATAATCGGAGGCTGTGGTTCCTTCCGAGATCGTTCCCTGCCGGGGAATTACGCCTGATTTATAAAGGAGTGCTTCGCTAAGTGAGGTCTTCCCGGCAGCGCCTGAACCGATTATCCCGACATTGCGGATCTTTTCAGGGGGGAACTGTTTCATGAAAATAATTATAACAAAAGATCTTGCCTGTTGCAACATTTTTTTAGCTCTGATATGATAAAAATATGCTAAATTGGTTATTTGGCAGAAGAAAAATCGGTCTTGTGCTTGGCGGCGGCGTTGCCCGCGGGATCGCCCACATTGGCGTATTAAAGGTCATTGATAAATATCAGATCCCAATCGAGTGTATCGCAGCCACTTCATCCGGTTCGATCGTCGGAGCGGTTTATGCTTCCGGGATGGATATCCAATTGATCGAAGATCTGGCGCTGCGGATCAGCTGGGGGAGGATCGTTAAGCTGGCTTTCTTCCGCCCCGGGTTCATATCCGGGGAGGGGATCAGGGAAATGATGATCAAGTATATCGGCAATAAGAAATTCTCCGACCTGAAGATCCCATGCGCGGCCGTGGCGACCGATATCAAGACCGGGGAGCCGGTGATCATCAATAAGGGGGAAGTAGCGAAAGCCGTCGCTGCGAGCACCTCTTTTCCGGGAGTTTTTGCGCCGGAAGAAGTTGAACACCATGTGGTCGTTGACGGCGGCATCGCCCAAAATTTACCGGTGGAAGTGGCAAGAAAGATGGGGGCTAATTTTACGATCGCCGTTGATGTCGTTCCGTCCCGGCCGATCCGTTATCTGCCGCGCGATGCTTTTCAGGTGTTTGGCCGGTCGCTTGACCTGGTTTTGCATGAACTGAGCGCGGAGCAGAGGAAGAAAGCCAATATTTTGATCGAACCGCATATTGAAGAAGACATCTGGCATCTGGATATCAATAAAGCCCAAAAATTGATCGCCGCCGGTGAGGCTGCTGCCCATCAGGCATTGAGGAGGCTACGTGGAATATAAGCAGACCCTGAATTTACCCCAAACTGATTTTCCGATCCGCGCCAACCTGGCCAAAGTTGAGGAGGAATTCCTGGGTCGCTGGGAAAATGAGGATATTTATCATAAAATCCAAGACAGAAATCAGCATAAAAGCAAATATATACTGCATGACGGCCCGCCGTATCCGAACGGGGACATCCACCTTGGCCACGCGCTAAATAAGGTCCTTAAGGACATCGTCGTTAAATACAAATCAATGGCCGGTTTCCATGCCCCTTATATTCCCGGCTGGGATTGCCACGGTCTGCCGATCGAGACCCAGTTGATCAAGGAGATCGGCGATAAACGTAAAGACATGACGATCACTGAATTCCGGGAGCGGTGCAAAGAGTACGCCTTAAAATATGTTGAGACCCAGCGCCGGGAATTCAAGAAACTGGGAGTCTTTGGCGAGTGGGAGAAGCCGTATTTGACGATCGATCATTCTTACGAAGCAAAGATCGTGGAACTGTTCGGTGTCCTGGCGGAAAAGGGTTATGTTTACCGGGGGCTCAAACCGATCCACTGGTGCCCAACTGACGTGACCGCGCTGGCGGAAGCTGAGATCGAATACGAAGATGACAGGTCGCCCTCCATATATGTAAAATTCGAAATTCGAAATTCGAAATCCGAAATAAATTCCAAAATTAAAAATCCCAAACTTCCTTTGGACCTACCCTGGTCGATAATAATTTGGACGACGACACCCTGGACCCTGCCGGCGAATGTGGCGGTGGCGGCCCATCCGGAACTCGAATATGTTCTGCTCCATGTCCAGAATGAAGTTTATGTCGTGGCGGAAGGCTTGCTGGAAGATTTTATCAAGCGGCTTGACCTTAAAGAGCATAAGATCATTGATAAGACAAAAGGCAAGTATCTTGAAGGTTTGGTTTGTAAACATCCGTTTGTGGAACGGGAAGTGCCGATTGTCCTTGATGAGCTGGTAACCCTGGAGCAGGGGACCGGGTTTGTCCATATCGCGCCCGGCCATGGCGCCGAAGATTACCAGGTCGGTTTGAAGTATAAACTGCCGATCGTCATGCCGGTTGATGATCGGGGGTATTTTGACGAGACAGTCCCGGATTTCATTCGCGGCAAGTATTATGACGAATCGAACAAGCTGATCACCGAAAAGATGAAAGAGAACGGGACCTTGCTCAAGCTTGAATTCTTCAAGCATTCTTATCCGCACTGCTGGCGGTGCAAGAAACCGGTCATCTTCCGGGCGACGGAACAATGGTTCATTTCTGTTGACAAGAATGACATGCGCGGCAAGGCGTTAAAAGCGATCGGCCACACCAAATGGTTCCCGGCCTGGGGAGAAAACAGGATCCGGGGGATGGTTGAGACCCGTCCGGACTGGTGTATCTCCCGCCAGCGCTCCTGGGGCGTGCCGATCCCGGCGTTTTATTGTGAGCAGTGCGGCAAACCGCAGATGACCGGGATCTTTAATAAAGCGATCCGCGAATTGGTCCTGAAGGAAGGGACCAACGGCTGGTTTGCCAAAGAGGCAGCCGATATCCTGCCGCCCGGGACTAAATGCCCGCATTGCGGCAGCACTACCTGGGAAAAGGAGACCGATATCCTTGATGTCTGGTTTGAGTCCGGCTCCTCATTTGCCGCTGTCTTGGATGGCCAGGCTGATCTCTACCTGGAAGGCTCCGATCAACACCGCGGTTGGTTCCAGTCATCTCTTCTGTTGGGCATTGGCTACCGGGATAAGGCGCCGTTCAAAGCGGTCCTGACCCACGGTTTCACCATCGACGACAAGGGAAAGAAGATGAGCAAGTCGCTGGGGAACGTCATCAATCCGCAGGACGTGGTCAAGGAGTATGGCGCTGACATACTGCGGCTGTGGGTTGCTTCGACTGATTTTCGCAACGATATGGCGGCGTCGCAAAACATACTGAAGCAGGTGCGGGAAGCTTATTCTAAGATACGGAATACCTGCCGCTTTCTTATCAGCAATCTTTATGACTATCAGACCACAGACCACAGACTACAGACCACAGACCTTCTCGAAGTAGACCGCTGGATATTACTGCGGCTTAACCGTTTGATCGAGCGGGTGACCAAGGCTTATGATGAGTTTGAGTTCCATCTCGTTTACCACAGCCTTTATGATTTTTGCGTTAATGATCTGTCGGCGTTTTACCTTGATATGTCAAAAGACCGGCTTTACTGCGGCGGCAGAGATTCTGTTGAACGGCGGTCAGCCCAATTTGCTATGAACGAGGTCCTGACTACCTTGGTCAAACTGATGGCGCCGATCCTCTCCTTCACTGCCGAAGATATTTCGCGTTACGCATTACGCGTTACCAGTATCTTTTTAGAGGATATGCCTAGGCCTGATGCAAAATACTTGGATGAGAAGTTAGAGCGGAAATGGGAAACAATATTAGGCTTCCGGGAAAAGGCTTATCGGAAGATCGAAGAGTTGCGATCCAATAAGACGATCGGCGCCGCAATTGATGCTCAAGTCGAGCTCTTGGCAACAGGCAAAGAGCTTGAAATTTTAAAGTCGGTTGCCGCTTTGCTGCCAATGATCTTGATCGTGTCCAAAGTGGTCCTGACCGAAGGGGAGGGGGAGCCGAAAGTCAGTCACGCGCCGGGCGAAAAATGCCAGCGCTGCTGGCTGTGGAGCGAAAGCGTCGGTTCCGACAAGGAGCATCCGACCCTCTGTCAGCGCTGTTCCTCGGTGGTCCGGTCAATTGGTTGACCGCTTGACGCGGCCAGCGCCCGGAGATACTGGATCTGCAGCGAGTCTTTGACCAGCGCCAGGCCGACATTGTCCAGCGCCAGCGCCATAACCTCGATGATTTCCTTGAGGAATGCCGCCTTAAGGTCGAGCGAGAGTGAATTGGATCTGACCAGATATTCCACGCCATAGGCGAGCGCGAACATCACCTTGACCCCGATCACCTCGTCCGCTTGCGGATCGGCCAGGTAGACGCGGCCGAATAGGGATAGCATCTTGAGCCATTTCTTGGCATTGCCATTGGAGAATATCTCATGAAGCTTGTCATAGTTCTTCTTGACCAGCAGCCCGACCAGCTCCGGCATTTCCTGGCCGTTCGGTTTAAAAGCCTTGACCAGTGTTGAGAGGCGTACATCCCGCCGGTCACCCGCTTTTATCTCCAGCCTCGTCTTTCCTTCGGTCAGTAGCCTCCCTTTTTGATCGGTCCCAAAACTGCCGATGAATTCTTTGCCGTCCCTTTCCCTATCGATGAAAAGTTCAACCCGGCACCCCGTTGCTCTAAAGACCAACTGCCCCGCCTCGAGGTCAGGGAAATAGACATCCCCCGGCTTAAGGTCAAATAGATAACGGATCTCCTGATACATGATCGCCCGGCTGGCCGCCGGGCGTTTTTCCAGCACCCCCAGTTCCGGCAAAAGCTTTTCTAGGTTGAACCAGAGTTCGCGTTCATCATATTTAATTACCGGCTTTCCCTGATGGCGGCAGATCCGGCCGTCAGGGAGGAGCAACTGCCCGCTGGAGTTGAAATCAAGCCGGCCGACCTCGGTGAATCTCTGGCCTTCCTTCAAGCCGACCAGGATCTTGTGCCGGTAAACGCGGAAGAACATTTTGCCGTTCTCAATGGCCGGCCGGTAATGGTTTCCTGCCCGCATGGAAAAGTAAAAATGGAGGTTGTAAATCCTGGCGCCGACCCCTTTAACCCGACCGCGGAAATTGACCGGAACATCGCGGCCGCTTAACTCTTCAATGATCCGGTCCGCGCGCAGGTATTGGGCCCGTGATTTGTCGTCCAGCGTCAGCTGGCGGCCGTGGCCGAGCGGGATCTGCCGGCCATCCAAGATCGGGATGGCGCCGATCACCGTTTCGCCCTCGCGTTCTTTCCTTACCACCTCGATCCGGTCATAGAAACCGACCCGCATAAAGAGGGCCCCCGCTAACAGATCCGGATAATAAATATTATTGATGTTCGCGCTGAAAAGGAAGACCACACCGCGGTGTTCCACCCGGCTTTCGCCCTGGTAAAGGTGGATCGGCAGGTCCTTGAGGGCAAATTCATCGAGATAATCGGCAACGTTGACGCAGGTTTCATTTTTGGCGCGCAGTTGATCGAAACTGATCGCCCCGATGTACTCCTCTTTGCCGGTAGCGGTCGCCTCAAAAAACTCAATCTGGCCGGCGCCGGCCACTGCCACGATTCGGCGTTCGCGCACCGCCCGGCCGTATTTCGTGTTCAAGTCGGTGGATAGCCGGAAAGTGAAATGGTCGTAGATAATGGTTGCCCGGGCGTTGTCCGGATCGTAACAGTTGGTTTTCCTGATTTTGCCGAATGCTGGGAAAAGGAGGTCGGCGCTAACATGGCGGTACGGTTTGCCCCGCCTATAGGTGACAAACCCATTTTTATCGGCGACCGGCACCCCCTGAACATATAACTGGCCGTCGACACCGACGGTTGCCCGGCCGATCACTTTAATCACTCCTTCCCCGTTCAGCTGATGCAGTTCAAGGCGGTCGGGGTAGGCGACAAACTTTAGTTTTCCGGCAGCCAGCAGGGAGTGGCAGACGCGTTCGGTGTCGCTGCCGAAATATATCCAGAGGCCGCGGAAGGTCAGTCGGGTCATTTTTCCGGGATTGGCGGCCAGGACCCGTTCAAAAAACGGCTTGGCCGAATCGGGCCCAGCACCTTGCTTTAATATTGGGACAAAAATGACCATTGCTAGTATATTTTTCGTTCAGGAAAGATAAAAATTTCATGATATGGTATAATAAAATCAGTTTAAAATGTAAAGGAGTGGAATAAATGGTTATGTCTGACATTAAAGATAAAAAACTGGCTGGCAAAGGAAAACTCCGGATCGAATGGGCGGAGCGGGACATGCCGGTCCTCACCCAGGTCAAGGAGAAATTCGCCAAAAGCCAGGTGCTCAAAGGTAAAAAAATGAGCGCTTGCCTGCACATCACAGCGGAAACCGCCAATTTGGCACGGACACTAAAAGCCGGCGGGGCTGACATTGTCCTTTGCGCCTCAAATCCTTTATCGACGCAGGATGATGTGGCTGCTTCCCTAGTCGCAGATTACGGCATCCCTGTCTTTGCCATCAAGGGGGAGGATAATAAAACTTATTATCAGCACCTGGTAACAGCAATTGAACATGCCCCGGTCGTCACCATGGATGACGGTTGCGACCTGGTATCAACGATCTCCGCCAAATATCCCCGAGTTGCCCGGCAGATCATCGGCAGCATGGAAGAAACGACGACCGGAGTTATCCGGTTGCGGGCGATGGAGCGGGACGGCGCGCTTAAATTTCCGGTCTTTGCCGTCAATGACGCCCAGACGAAAAATCTCTTTGATAACCGTTACGGGACCGGCCAGAGCACGGTTGACGGAATTATCCGGGCGACCGACCTGCTGATCGCCGGTAAGAACGTGGTCGTAGTCGGCTACGGCTGGTGCGGCAAGGGGTTTTCCATGCGCTGCCGGGGAATGGGAGCGAATGTGATCATTACTGAAGTCAACCCGGTCCGAGGGATCGAGGCGGTGATGGACGGTTTTCGGGTCATGACGATGGCGGAAGCGGCGCCGATCGGGGACCTGTTCTGCACCCTGACCGGCAATGTCAGCGTTATCCGAACCGAGCGTTTTGCTAAAATGAAGGATGGGGCGATCGTTTGCAACTCCGGGCATTTTGACGTTGAGATCGATATCAAAGGGCTGAAAAAGATGGCGAAAAAGGAAAGGAAGAATGTCCGCAATTTTGTTGACCAGTATACCCTGCCGAACGGCCGCAGCATTTACCTCTTGGCGGAGGGGCGGTTGGTTAACCTGGCGGCCGCCGAAGGTCATCCGGCTTCCGTTATGGACATGAGTTTTTCCACGCAGGCGCTGGCGACGGAATATGCCATCAAGAACGCCAGTACACTCAAGCCGAAGGTGTATGAAGTCCCCCAGGAAATAGAAGATTGGGTGGCGACCGCGAAATTGAAATCGATGAACATCGGTATTGATAAACTGACACCAGAGCAGGTCAAATACCTGGCTTCCTGGCAGGAAGGAACGTAATGGAAGACGAAAAACTGCTGGAAGCGATCGAAAAAGTGCGGCGGGATAAAAATGATCCCTGGCGCTATATCTTGTTCACTTTTTTGAACGGGATCGCGCAAGGGCTGGGGATGGCACTGGGCATGACCCTGTTCCTGGGCATAGTTATTTACATTTTAACAAAAGTGCTTATTTCAATGATCGATTTCCCGATCGTCGGTTATTATGTCGGAGAGTTGATAAAAATAATGGACGCTTACATCAAAGGCGGGGCGAAGCTCAGGTAAGCGATGTATTTTTACTTTATCGTTCTGTTGATCGTTGTTCTGGACCAATACTTTAAATACCTGGTCCATAAATTGATGTTTTTAGGCCAATCTATTCCTCTGCTGGGCGAAGTCATTAAGCTAACATATGTCCGCAATACCGGGGCGGCATTTTCTACGTTCATCGGTTTTTCGCCGTATTTAATTGCGGTTGGCATTATCGTAGCCCTGGGAGTGATCTATTTCCATTATCGTCTGCCGGCCAAGGCGCTGTTTCTGCAGACGGCGCTGGCTTTGGTCCTGGGCGGCAGCCTGGGGAACCTGCTGGACCGGATCTTTCGCTCCTATGTTGTCGATTATCTTGATATCACTATCTGGCCGGTCTTTAACTTCGCCGACGTCATGATCAATGTCGGGGTTATTCTGATCGCGGTCAAGCTTTTTTTAAAGGAGGAGAAGGATGTATCCAATCCTGTTTAAGATCGGACCGTTTGCTGTCCATGCCTATGGTTTTATGGTGGCGATCGCTTTTATAGTCGGCATCATGATCGCCCTTTATTTGGCCAGGCGGGAGGGGATCGCCAGCGAAGCGATCCTGGACATGGCGATCTACGTGATCATTGCCGCGATCGTTGGCGCGCGCCTGATGTATGTTATTGGCGAATGGCAGTCGTACCGGGATAATTTGATCGAGATCTTTATGGTCCAGAAGGGCGGGCTGGCGTTTCTCGGCGGGCTGATCCTGGCGATAATAGTGGTCATCTGGCAGGCGAAAATGAAGAAGATCCCTTTGCTAAAACTGCTTGATATCGGTACGCCGGTGACCGCGCTCGGTTATGCGATCGCCAGGATAGGGTGTTTCCTGAACGGCTGCTGTTTTGGCCATCCAACCAAGCTGCCCTGGGGGGTCGTTTTCCCGCCGGGATCACTGGCTTATTTCCAATATCCGGATACGCCTATCCATCCGACCCAGCTTTACGCGCTCTGCTCAATGTTGATAGTATTTGTTCTGACCCTGAACTTGTGGAAACACAAAAAATATGACGGGCAGGTCTTTTTCTGGGGACTGATATTGTATGCGACCTATCGCTTTATTGTTGAATTCTTCCGCTATTGTCCCGCTGAGCTTTATTGGCTTGGCTTGAACCCGGGGCAGATAATCTCCCTCTTAATGTTTGTGGGCGGAGTGGTGGGCCTTAGCTTGATGCATAAACGCTTCCAGACGGGTGTCTAGATTTACCCCTTCATTCCCGTCAATGGCCAGGTCCAACCAGGGGAAATCACCATGATCTGCCCGCACTTTTTTGGCTAAAGCCGAGACCACCGTCCCCGGCATGCAGGTAAAGGGGAAAATATTGACAATTCCGGATGCCCCTTTTTTTACGAAATCGATTGTTTTGCCGATGCTTAAAACCGCTTCTCCCTTATAGGTGTAATGTAAATAGGGCGCAGCATAATTTATGGTTTTCAGGATAGAGGGCTCATGCAGCTGTCTGATCGTATGCTTAAAGGCCCTGGCTAAACGGCGGTCATCCCACTTTTGCACCAGGTCGGTCAGCAGGCCTTTGATGATCTGGAAAGGTTTGCCGTGCATCAGGCTTTCATAGATAAATCCCAGGTTGGTGTAGTAGCCCCATTCCGCGCTGGGCGCTAACCAGGCTTCTCCGCCCAGGGCTTCAATTTTGCGGATAACATTGGTGTTACAGGGCGGATTACACCTTAGGAAGATCTCGCCGATGATGCCGATGGCAGGTTTTCCCCCATTACGATTCACATAGATTGAACCGAAAGCTTCGTTTATTTCTGCCATAGTGGTAAAGATCTTGCCATTGCCCCCCTCAGCCGCCCGGCAGATCTTATCGAGGCAAAGCGCGTAAAGCCTGTCGGTTTCACCCTGGTTTTTTTCATAAGGC
>JAQTLJ010000027.1 GCA_028714935.1 Candidatus Margulisiibacteriota bacterium
CCAATAGTAAAACAATAGTAAGCAAACATGCGGATCGAAGTCCTTTGGATCAAGCTCATAAAAAATCTGATCGCTATCAAGCCGGAAATAAAAGCGGCCAGAAAGCCGAGGATCAGGGGCCAGGGGCCGATACCAAGTGTCCCAGCCTTGATTATCGCCTTGGACTGGAGCAAGCCGGCCCCCAGGATCGCCGGGATAGCCAAAAGGAAAGAGAACCTGGCCGCCAGGGTCCGGTCAAGGTTCCTGGCTAATGAAGCCGAGATCGTCGTCCCGGAGCGGGACAACCCGGGAGCGATCGCCGCCCCCTGGGCTAAACCGACCAGAACCGCATCCCAGATATTCATATCTTCGATCTTCCGCTTCCCCTTCCCCCACCACTCACCAAGCAAGATCACGACCCCGGTCAAGATCAAGAATCCCCCAACCGCCTGCACCGAGCTGAACAAACCCTCAAAGAAATCCTTAAAAGCGATACCAATGATGCCAGTAATTATCGTCCCGACCAAAAGCAGCCATAACATTTTTCTATTGTTAACCAGAAGGTCAATAATATCCCGCCAGAAATAAATAATAAGCGCCAGGGCCGTTGCCAGGTGCAGGACCGTATCCAAAGCAATATTCTCCTGGATCCTTAACAGCGTTTGGAAGATAACCAGATGTCCGGAAGAAGAAACAGGGAGGAATTCGGTCAGGCCTTGGATGATGCCGAGCAGGATGTATTGCACTACTTTTTAGTGTTGAGCCCTTCCCAGACCGCGATGATCGGCGGGGCGACAAAGATCGAGGAATAAGCGCCGATCACAAAGCCGAAAAGCAGGACCAGGGCAAAATCTTTTATCGTCGCGCCGCCAAAGAAGAGGATCGCCAGGACGCCAAACAATGTCGTCAGGACCGTGTTGATCGAGCGCGCCATGGTCTCACCGATGCTGATATTAACGATCTCCGCAAAGGTCTTCTTTTTGCCGGAAAGCTTTTTCAGGTTTTCGCGGACCCGGTCAAAGATCACGATCGTATCATTGATCGAATAACCCATGATCGTCAGGATCGCGGCAATGAACGGCGTCTCCACGTTCCGCCACATCAGAGCAATGATGCCGGTCGTGATGATCGCGTCATGATAAAGGGCGATCAGCGCCGCAACCGCGTATTTGAATTCAAAACGGAAAGAGACATAAATGATAATGCCGATCGAAGCGATCAGCAGCGCCCAGATCGCCTGGGTGGTCAGCTCCCGGCCGATGACCGGGCCGACCGTATCCGCTTCCAAGAGCTCGACTTCGCCGTACTTCTGCTTCAACTCATCAACGATCTTGATGCGCAATGCCGGGTCCATCGGTTCGGTCCGGATAAGGATATCCCGCTCGCCTGATCTCTGGATCGTGCTTTGCTGTAAATTGTATTTGGCTAACACTTCCCTGACATTGGCCTCGGAAGCCGCCCCCGGAAAACGGAGGCTGATCAGCGTCCCGCCGGTAAAATCGATGCCGAAGTTCATTGCCCGGCCGTGGACAAAAACATTAAAAAGCAGCGAACCGACCGCCAGGGTCAACATTGCGACCGACAATAATAACCAGTATCTTCTCTTGCCGATAAAATCAAATATCTTCATTTATAGACCATTTGGCTGTTGTCCGTCAGGACTTTGCCGTCAACCATCATTTCCAGCAGCATCCGGGTAATAACAAGGGCGGTGAACATTGACACAAGAATACCGACCGACAATGTGACCGCAAAACCTTTGATCGTCCCGGTGCCGATAAAGAACAAAGTGGCCGCGCCAATTATCGTTGTCACATTGGAATCCAAGATCGCCGCAAAAGCCCGATCAAAAGCGGTCTCGATCGCGTTGCGGATCGTCTTTTTCAAGCGCATCTCCTCTTTCAACCGTTCAAAGATTATGACATTGGCGTCAACCGCCATGCCGATGGAAAGAATGATACCGGCAATACCGGGCAGTGTCAGAGTAGCATGGATCAGGCAAAGCGTAGCGATGACAATGAACAAATAGATCACCAGCGCGACATCAGCCAGGAAGCCGGGCAGGCGGTAATAAATGAACATGAAAGCCACAATAAGCATAAAGCCGACCAGCCCGGCCACTTTACTTTTATCCAATGAGTCTTTTCCAAGTGTTGGCCCCACGACCCTGGTCTCTACCGGTTTGACCGGTATCGGCAGGGCGCCGGCTTTCAGTTTGATGACCAGGTCCTGGACCTCCTCAATGTTAAAATCACCGGAGATCTGGGCTCGGCCTGAGGGAATTGGTTCTCTAACATTCGGGGCGGAAATGATCTTCTTGTCCAGGACGATCGCGATCGGCTTACCGACATTGCGGGAAGTGACATCGGCAAAAGCCTGGGTCCCTTCCCCGTTAAACTCGATATCCACCACCGGGTTGCCGTACTCGTCGACTCCCGGCCAGGCACCTTTTAGCAGGGCGCCGGTCAAAGCTGCCCTTTTCATTACGATCGGCCGGTCGCTGATCGTTTGTCCGTTTTTGACCGTTTTGACCTTATCAAGATAGGCGCCTGCGCCGTAAAACTCCTTAAGTTTTGCCGGGGTCAACCTTGATTCATCTGCCGGCGCCCATTCTGCTTCGACAAATTCGAGCAGCGCGGTATCGCCGATGATCTTTAAGGCCCGGTCGGGATCCTTGACGCCGGGCAGTTCAACAACGATCTGATTGGTCCCTTTCCGCTGGATGATCGGCTCCGTCACTCCCAGAGCATCGATCCGGTTGCGGATGACCGCCACCGCCCCTGCCATGGAATCATCGTCAACCTTGACTTTTTCTGTTGCTTGCCCCTCGAGGACTAAACGGGTGCCGCCCTGAAGGTCGAGCCCCAAATTGATCGGCAGCTTAAAAATAATGTAAGCAGAAACGCCAAGAATGGCTAAAATTATCAGTATTCGCAGCTGGTTAAGGTTCTTTTTCATATAATAATTCGGTAATTATATAAGATTTGGCCGGTTTTGACAAGACTCAAAAACAAAACATGCGCCTGGCGGGATTTGAACCCACAACCCTTAGCTTCGGAGGCTAATACTCTATCCAGTTGAGCTACAGGCGCGTTTGCTTAGATTTTACCACAATCAACGCTTTCTTGCCTTGGGTGATAGTTTCTTTGCTGCCGGCCCAGTCGTGGATGGCATTAAAAGCGACCTGGTATTTATAACGATAATTCTCGCCCCGCTTCGTCCCCGAGTCGTTAGTGATGAATTCCCCCCGCCCGTCATCATAGCCCTTAAAAACCATATAATGGTAAGCGGGGCCGGGACGAGTGTAGTACGGATTACCCAATAACCTGCCCGCCATCGGCGCAAGGACCACATTCCCTTTTGCCAATTCATCTTTAATGTCTTCGATGCCAAACCGGTAAGACAATTCCACATCATTATATTTATAATAATCTTTGAGCAGCTTCACGCTTTGAGCCGCCGTCAGGTCGTGGTGCCCGCCCCAGCGCTTTTCCTGGAATTTGACCAACCCCAGGATCTCCTGGTTGCCGGATGCCTTATCCAGCGGGTACCTATTAATATAATGTATAGCCATGATGATCGCCGCCTCTTCGCAGGCATCCTGCCACGGCTGGGCCCAGTTGGCGTAAGGGGCCTGGCAGAGGAAGGGGATGGGAAGGTAGACTTTGGCAGGTAAAGCAAAAGCGGTCATTGATAACAACAGTAAAGCGATCAAAACTCTCATTATTTCAATTATAACATGCAAGTTAGGGCCGTTTTAACGCGATAATATATATGACATGACATTTATTTCTGCACCGATACGTTTTTACCAGGTCCGCTACGATGGCGAAATGCCTGCCGCGATTTGCGAAAAGCACGGCGTAACTTCAGAGGCGCTGGAACTGCCGCCTGCTGGTGAAGGGAGCGACCCGTCCGGCGGTTTGGCAAAAGGGGCGATCGTCATCATTAAGAACCCCTCCTGCTGGGTCCGCCAAGGTTAACCCGCGACCACCTGATTGCTAAGCTTGCCGATATCTTCGATCTCAACTTCTACAATATCCCCGACTTTCATCGGCCCAACACCAGGCGGCGTGCCGGTCAAGATCACGTCCTCTGCCTCCAGCGTCATGATCTGAGAAATAAAAGCGACCAGATAGCCCACCCGGAAGATCATGTTTAAAGTATTGGAGCTCTGTTTGATCTCACGGTTCAAATAAAGTTTTATGTCCAAATTATAGGGATTAATGCCCGAAACGATATTCGGCCCCAGAGCGCAAAAAGTGTCAAATGATTTGGAGCGTGTCCACTGGCCGTCGATCTTCTGCAGGTCCCTGGCGGTGACATCATTGGCGCAGGTATAACCCAGGATATGCGCCGGCGCTTCCGCCTCGGCGATGTTTTTTGTCCGATCCTTGATGATGACCGCCAGTTCCGCTTCATAATGCAGCTCCCTGGTTTGCGGCGGGTAAATGATCGAGCCGCCATGAAAAACGACTGAACTCGGCGGTTTCAGGAATAGTATCGGATGTGTCGGGATCTCCATCTTTAATTCCCTGGCATGATCCTGATAATTCAACCCGACACAAACGATCTTTGAAGGTTTGAGCTTCATGTCTGGCACCTCGGGCAGAACGATGAGGTCCGGCCGCCCATTTTTATTTTCTGGACATTCCCGCCGCAGCGGTAGCATTTTTTGCCGTAACGCTGATAGACCCTTAACTTGGCAGTATAAGCCCCGGCCTCGCCCATGGCGTTGACGTAATCGCTGATCGACGTCCCTTCATATTTGATCGCTTCGTTGAGTATGTTTTTTATCCCTTTGAGCAGCAGGGCGATCTCCTGGTCGGTCAACGTTTTAACTTTCCTGTCCGGCCTGACCCGGGCAAAGAAACAGATCTCATCGCTGTAAATATTGCCGATGCCGACCACATTTTTGGGATCCATCAGGAACTGCTTGATCTTATTATTCGGCCTCTTCTTCAGCTCCTGCCTGAACACTTCCATCGTAAAGTGGTGGTCCAGCGGTTCCGGCCCCAGCCCGTGACCAAGCTGCTTCGCCAGTTCGGCGCCGCGGTAGAGGCGCAGCCAGCCGAATTTGCGGACATCGTTAAAATAAAGGCGGGTTTTGTCGCTGAACGTAAAGATCGCATGCGTGAACCGGTTCGGGTCCTGTTCAAAGCCCTCTTTGATCGGATGCCCGCCGACCACCGACCGGTTTTGGCCGCGATAGACCAGCTGGCCGGTCATTTTCAGGTGCGCCAGGAGATTCCAATCTCCGGAGAGACCAATTATTATCATCTTGGCCCGCCGTCCAATTTTTATGACCTTTGACCCTTTCAGCGTCTTTTTATAGAACGGCAGAGGATGATTGATCATTTTCCTGGTATCGCAGGTGAAATCAGCGATCACTTTGGAGATAATGTTCTTTTCCAGGCCGCGCTTAACTGTTTCAACTTCGGGCAGTTCTGGCATAGCTAAATTTTACCACTTAGTAAGATAGGTTGAAAGCCCTCACCCGATCCACTTAACACCCTCACCCTCTCCCAGAGGGAGAGGGTGCTTCGCGCAGGCACCTTCTCCCCCTGGGAGAAGGTGAGAGTCCCTGGCGAGTCGGATGAGGGCTGTGTAAGTATTATGTTATAATGCACGATAAGAGGTGAACAACCATGCCAATCGTCAATATCGGGCTGTGGGCCGGGCGCGACAAGAACGTTAAAGCCAAACTGATCGAAAACGTGACCAAAACGGTCTGCGACACTGTCGGCTGCCCGCCGGAAGCGGTGATCATCGTGATCGAAGACATCCCTAAGGAAAACTGGGGACAGGCCGGAAAACAAGCTAGTTAGACAACTTCGCGGAACATTTCCAGGACCACATCGAACAAAGTCAGGATCATCGGGCCGATCAGGATCCCGGGTATGCCGATCAACTGGATCCCCCCCAAAATGCCGAATAGAATGATCAACGGGTGGATCTTGGCCCGGTCGCCGATGATCTTTGGTTTCAGGATATTATCGATCGTGCTGATGACCAGTGTCCCGTAGATCAACAGGCTAAACGCTTTCCAGTATATTCCCACCATCTGTCCGGTAATGAACAGGTAAACAGCTATCGGGAACCAGACCAGGGCGGCCCCAAGCATCGGGATGATGGAAATGATCGCCGTCAGGAATCCCCACAGTACCGGATTAGGGACTCCCAGGACAAAAAAGCCGATCCAGGCCAGGAAGCCCTGGATCAAACCGACCACGATCTGGCCCATCACCATGCTCCGGCTCAGCTCGTCAAAGCGGGAAAAGATCTGCCGGTAGCGTCCTTCCGGCAAGGGAAAGAATTCTTCGATAAATTTATGGATCCCTTTGGCCCCTTTGAGAAAGAAATAGACTGAAAAAATGGTCACAAATATGTTCAAAATGACATTGGGGATCCCCGTGATCACGTCCTGCAGCCAGCCGACCGATTGTCTGGCCAATTCGACCGCCGGCTGCTTAAATTCGTCAATGCTGCCGATCTGCTGCGCCAGCCAGGGCGGCAGCTGCAGCTTAAAATCGGGCGCGGTCACCAGCTGCTGGATAAAAATATAACCTTCGCGGACCTCCTTGGCCAGAAAGGCACTGACGATGACCAGCGGCACCAAAACTATCAAGATGATCAACAGGCAGGTCAGCATTGCGGCCACGGTCTCTTTGGGCAGAAAGCCGGGGACAGCTTTCGCGATCCGTTTATAGGTCGGATAAAACAGATAGGCCAGCACAGCCGCGGAAATGATCGCGACCAAAAAAGGCCTGACGATCATAAAGGCCAGGATCAGGCCGATCACCACCGCGATGATCGCGACTGTCCGGCGGTAAGCTACAATCTTTTCTTTTTCATGAGGCATAAAAGCAAGCTTATTATACTGCCTGCTCGGGTAGACCGCAAGCGGTCCCGCTCCCGCGCCACCTTGACCCTCCCCTCCCCCAATGCGAAAATAATTCATGCCGATCGAAAAAGCGGCGGAATTTTTGCATTCCAAAACATCGGCCTCATAACTATTCCTCTTAAGCCAGAGCTCTCACCGAAGATCGATCCGGTGAGAGCTCAACAGCTAAGATTAGAATAGAGTTAAATTTGCGGTAAAAACCGCTCCGGGAAGGATATCCATGGTAGCATCTGCGCCGGGGTTAGAATTACGTTCTGCCAGTATTATATCGAAACCAACCGACAGGTTATTGACAGGCATGATCGCCGCACCCCAGGTCAGGCCCAATTGGGTACCGGCATCCGGAGAGGTCAGCCAATAGAAAATTCCGGCCTTGGTCTGGACGTCTCCCAGCTTGGTCAGATTGTAATCCACTTTAGCCAGGACCCAGCTTGTTGAGGTTGTGCCGCCATAATTGGAGTATCCCAGGTAGCCGGCGCACTTATCGCCAAATTGCATCCCCAGGGTCGGCCAGCCTCCCCAATCGCCGACGCTCAGCGCCTGGGCGCCGGTTGGAGCTAACAGCATGATCGCGGCAATTAACAGTAGAACTAATCTCTTCATCATATCTCACCTCCTTTTCGTGTTGGTCTGATTTTACGCCTCTTTTGCGGGGCCCACAAGTTGATTTTATCCCGAATTTTTGCATTCCAAAACATCGACAGGAAAAGCCGGGGTCAACGCGGAGGCTGAGCTTTTAATAAATCTTCATCCGGCTGGCTGGCCGGCACTAAACAATTTGAAAAATTAGCCAGCGCCGCCAGTTTATCGGGCGGAATATTTCTTTCATAACTAAATTGATAAAACATAATGCGCCCCTGCATTCGACCACCAAATATATGTTTAACATAGGCCTCGAATAAGGGGGCCAGCTTTATCGGGATGCGACCAAAATCGGCGCTCATGGGCGAGACCTTAATCTGGACACCGCCCAGGGAGGTTAAACTGAAACCGTACCAATCTGTTTTTAATTTTCCACCCTCTGCTTCCAAACCGGCCAGGTCCGCCAATAAATCATGCTGGCATTCTTCCATCAAATACATTTGGCCGGTTTTTAAATTTAAAAGCCCGGCGACGCCTTTGTCATAATTTCTGGTCCCGATCTTTCCCATAATAGATCCGGTCAGGTCGTCATAAGCGATCTCCCCCCAGGCCCCCATGACCGCGGCGGGAGAACTATTTTTGTGCTCCAAAATAGCTCTTCGCAATTTATCAATGCTGGCCGGGGAGCCCTTTCTTACCAGAGACAATTCTCCCAATTCACGGGCGGCGGCCAGGACATTCAGGGTCTCGGTTTTTGTATATGGACTTCGGGCGGTGAGTATTGGGCAGAGCCGGACCCCCAGCCTTCCCCAAATGGTCAAGCCTTTAGTATTTATTCTTAGCATTCTTCATCACCAGCTTCATTTCCGCATTCACTGCCATCACTGTATTTATCGTTTTGCCGGCAGATAGATTTCAATTTAATTCATTCTGCATTAGGCCTGTCCCCAGAACATTGACACCATGAGGTGGGGGTGGGAGAATAACATACGGATAACGTATCTATTACTAACATGTCAAATCAATTATTAACAAAACTTGAACTAAGAAATTTTAGATGTTTCAGAAAACACGCCAAATTTCCATTTTCTCAAGGCACCTATCTTATCGGTCCGAATAATGCGGGGAAAAGTGTTGTAATTGATGCGATAAGATTTTTCTTTGATAATAATTTATATAAAGATGAGGGTTTTTTAAACAAAACCGAATTTCTTAGTAAGGGATCTGGCTATAATAGAAGTGAAATTACTTTAGATTTTAATGTCAAAGCATTATCCACAAAAGTTCTAAAACGGCGACTTGAGCAAGAATATGGCAAAACAATTTCAATATCAAAAATAATCACTTTTACTCCTATTGCGAAAGCAATCTCATTTATTTATAAAATAAACGGCAAAGAATATCCCCCCTTAGGATTACCAGATGATATCAATAAACTTATAAAATCAATAAGAATTAGTTATTTACATCCTCAGGAAGGCCGTAATCTTTATAAAGAGGCTCAGGAAAAACTGAAAAACAGATTATTGGCTAATTGGGGGCGTCATTCAACAATTACAAAAAGCCTAAAAAAGCTTCAAGAAGATTGGGATGCATTATGTAAAAAAGCAAAAACATATCTATCCGGCTCTTTAACTCAAAGTATTCAAGAAATGTGGCCCGGCAGCCTAGCCAATATTGAATTACCCTCAAAAATATTGGACATTATTGCAATAGCAGATATTAGTTTTCAAGGGAACAAATCTTTTCCTGAAATTCAATTAACTTCTCAAGGCACCGGCGCTCAATCGACGATACTCTATTTAATCCATTTTTTATTAGATAGCGACAGGTCATTGCATTTAGGCGAATATAACCCAATCTGGCTATTAGAGGAACCCGAGTCCTTTTTACACGCGGATCTTATGGTTAAACTAGCCAAAGAATTAAGTTCAAAAGAATGGCTTAATAATATTCAAATGATTGTTTCGACTCACTCCCCGATAATGCTCGCCACTAGTCGGATTGGTGGCACTAAGATTAGATGGAGCTTATTACGAAGCCATGCTCTACAGATGTCGAGAACGTCAAACAATTGGCTGGAAAACGAGATAAATGATATTGGGGACATGATGGGGGATGTGAATTTTAGTGCATATTTTCTAGCTGCCACAAACAAAACACTTGTTTTTATTGAGGATTCGAAATCGATTACTATTGATAGATTTAAAGAAGCTGGCATAGATGTTGCCCAAGGCCTGGGAGGAACTGGGAATATCCAAAAATATCTTGATGTCTTCACTTCTAACAATACTATTTTGAACAGAGCATGCTATTTTATTCTTGATTGCGACCGCGGCTTAAGTAGTTTTTCTCGATTTCTAACCAAAATCGTTAGAAGAAAAGAAGGATTTAAGAAATATCAAATCAGAAAAAATGTTTTTATCATATTATTACCGGATGGGTTCTCATCAGAAGACTTGTTTAATGAGTTTGATAATTATTTAGACGAATGTATTGATAAAATATGGAATACGTCAACTTGGACGATCAAACCCTCTATCCCATCATACTTATCCAATGCAGCCAGTGCCGCTAGAGGTAAGGTTATATCCAACCCAATTGACGCAAAAACATTAATAAGAAATAATAATGATATTAAAGATTCTTTTTGGAAAATAGTGGACACTGAAAAGCTTAAAATGTCGAAACATTACATTGCCGCATTAAAACACTTGCTTTCTTAGAATTATTATTAGACATTTTTTCTTTTCAGACTCAAACTCATCGGACAATCGATAGCATGCAGTTCCTTGTCAATAACTACAATAGTATCCGGGTCCATTTGAAGGAAATTATAGATTTCCTTCGGTTTGTCGTAGTTCAATTGGATGACATCGCGCTGGCCGGATTTGATCTTCTGCCACCGGCCGAAAGAAGTGTAGGTTTTATCGCCATCCCGCGTCGCCAAATAAGTTTCCTTTAGAAAATAAGTATTGTCCTTGTATAAAGTCAGCTCGGTCTTTAAGCCGGCGCAATCGGCGCCGGGGAGGATGCCTTCATACGTCGTTGTTGATCCTGGCTCGTAGTTGACGACCTGCTGCAGCCGGATCCAGTTCCTATACGCGTAACT
>JAQTLJ010000028.1 GCA_028714935.1 Candidatus Margulisiibacteriota bacterium
CTTCTCAGGCGGGGGGCGACGCCAGTTTTGCAGGGAGAAGATCCTTTTGCCCTGCCCAAGCCCCAGCTGGATGAGCTCCTGAAGATTGCCGAAATTACCGGGAAGAAAATATATTACATCACCAACGAGAAACTGTATGTTCTAGTGGACGATTTGAAAACCGTTGCCAATTGTGAAACCGCCGGCCAGAAAACAATTGCCGATATTACCGAGATCGACAATATCGGATCACTGGAGAGGAAGCTGCCCCGGATCATAAGCGCCGGCGACCGGGAATCTTTAAAAGAACTTGCCGGACAGGCAGAGATTTTTCACCTATTTGCCAAAGGGGACGTCTTATTTTGGGGAAGAAAGATATTCGGCAAAGGGCTGCAAACTGAAGATAGATTCCAATTCCGTGGTTATGCCCAGGTTGATCTAGATCAAATCCCGGTGGCCTTGGGAGTTATCCAGAGATTGGCAGTCCGGCGGGAGCGGGGAGGGAAGGGAACGATATTTAAATTCCTGTTGGCGCGGGTTGATATTATGAGTTTTAAGTTCAAGGGTGGGAGTGATCTTTCTGCCTGCCCGCTGGAATTGGCCGGCTATTATGAAAATCAGGATCAAGACAAACCGGTTATCGTCTTTTATGCCCAGACCAAGGGAGACATCCTGGAGATGTTGGAGCAACTGAGCCAGGAACCAGAATGGCGGGAGATCGAGAGCGGCAGGCAGTTTAAGCACCGGAGAGAAGGATCCAGCGCTTTTACCAACAGTGCGGGAATTGAATTCAGGACATTATGTTATAACGAATCAAATGGCTGTGCCGAAGACCTGATCGAAGCCGCGCAGGCCAATGGCCAGGAGTGGCGGCAAGTGGTCAACGGGGCCGTGACAAAAATAATAGGGGGATAAAACAGCAATGACTGTCGAAAGGATCGGACCAAGGGTCCAAAATGTTTCTCGCCCAGTCCATCCGGTCAATTTACGGACCGTGGCTGATAAGGCTGTCGGCCTGCTCGAAAATAATCCGCTGGTCATTCTTTCCGGGACCAACCGGCCTTTCCTCGAGAACTGCCAGACCGGGAAAAGCTACTCCAGCTACAAGATCTTTCAAGAGCTGTTGCGGAGAGGATCGGCTGAATATCGGGATATCAGACAAGCCCTTCATTTAATTAATCGTCCGGGTGGCTACTGGGACCTGGATGAATTTCATCATGAAATGGTCGGGGCGTTGCGCCCGGCCGACTGCTATATTTTGGATGAGATCCACCAGGCTTTTCCCCGTGACCCTGGCGAGAAAAGGCGCGATCACTGGGGTGTGCCGATCTACCGGGGGGAGCAATATAATGTGACGATGTTCTCTTTCTGGCGAAAAATGGAGCAGCTGCGGCGGGAAGGAAAACGTTTCTTAATGATCACTGCGCTCCATCCGGCGCAGACCGGGATCGCTCCCCAGAAACTCGGTTACCAGCAGTTCCAGCACGACACTTCGATCTCAATCATGGCGGATTATTTTAGAGCCCCACTGCTGGAGTTAAGTCCCACTTACGGAGGTTGATCAGAGGATAACGAGATTGTCCCGGTGGACCGCTTCACCAACGTCTTTTTTACCAATGACTTCCAAAAGTTCTTTGCTTGAGAGGTTGACCAGCCCGCGGGCCAGCTCTTTTTCGTCTTCATCCGCGATCGCGACCAACGCGCCGGCCTGGAATTTGCCTTGGACCGCTTTGATCCCGACCGGCAGGAGGCTTTTACCGTTCTTGAGCAAGGCTGTTTCCGCCCCGGCATCAATAATTAACGCCCCTTCGGTCTTTAATCCGTGGACCAGCCACCGTTTCCGCCCGTCCAGTTTCGATTCTTTGGGGAGGAAGATCGTCCCGACCTGCTTACCTTCGACCAGCTGCTGCAATAAGCCTTCTTTCCGGCTGTTGATGATCGCCATATAGACCCCGGCGTCGGCGCAGACTTTACCGGCCTGAAGCTTGGTGATCATGCCGCCGGTACCGAGCTGAGTTGAAGGTTGTCCGGCCGCGCTTTCCACCTCTTTATTTATCTCTTTGATCTCAGCGGCAAAATAGGGGATGCCTTCTTCATTTTTCATATAGAAACCGTCAACATCGGTCAAGAGGACCAGCAGGTCAGCGCCGATCAAGCTGGCGGTCAGCGCCGCCAGGTTATCGTTATCACCGATCTTGATCTCTTCGATTGCTACGGTGTCATTTTCATTAACGATCGGGACGACTTTCTCGGTCAGCAGGGTGTTAAATGTGTTCCGGGCGTTTAGATAACGCTCCCGGTCGGCGATCGCATCGCGGGTGATCAGGATCTGGGCAACGGTCAGGCCGAATTCTTCAAAAGCTTTCTCATATTGGCGCATCAGGCGGGATTGGCCGACCGCGGCTGCCGCCTGTTTTTCCGGGATAGTTTTTGGTTTGCCGAGCCCCAGCTTTTCCGCGCCGCAGACGATCGAACCGGAGGTGACCAGAATGATCTTTTTGCCGGCTTTGACCAGGGCGGCGATCTCGGTGACGATCTTTTTGAGGTTAACGAGGTCTAATTTGCCGTCAGACGTGGTCAAAGAGGAACTGCCGACCTTGATGACGATAGTGTTGAAGGCTCGTTTGGCCATTATTTAGGCGGCCTGAACGCTGATCTTCCTGCCTGGTTCGAAAACAACAATGCCCGGAGCGGTCGCGAAGATGGTATGATCTTTGCCCATGCCGGCGTTGGTCCCAGGGTAGAAGCGGGTACCGCGCTGGCGGAGAATGATCGTGCCGGCCGAAACCTGCTGGCCGCCGGAAGATTTCATGCCAAGCCTTTGCGCGTTGGAATCACGACCGTTCCTGGATGCGCCGCCTGCCTTTTTATGCGCCATGCTTGATCTCCTCGATCTGCACCCGGGTAAAATTCTGCCGGTGGCCGATCGTGCGGTGGTAATTGATCTTGTTCTTGTATTTGAAAGTGGTGACCTTGTCGTCCTTGAAGTCGCCCAGTACCTTGGCCGCGACCGTGGCTCCTGTGACATAAGGGGTGCCGATATGAACCTTGCCGTCTGCGGAAACTAAAAGGATCTTGTCAAAAGTGAAGTGGTCCTTGGCCTCGAGGAGTTCAACCTCGATGATCTCGCCTTTTTGGACCTTATATTGTTTGCTGCCGGTTTCAATTATCGCGTACATAACCTGAACATTATACCAGATTAGCCTCGAGGATGGCAAGACCCTTGGGCAGCTGGCGGTTAAGCTTGTCCATGAGTTCCTGGGGTTTGACCCAACCATCGATCTGCAGCTCGGCAAATTCCCCGTCAGAAGTCGCCCCGACCTTAAGCGCGTTACCCCAGGAGATCTTCATGTGGGGGTTGAAGCCCTGGGAATAGGCGATCGGGATATCCGCCCGGCGGACCGCCCGCTGGACGGCGCGCATCAGGTCGCGGTGGGAGATGAATTTCACTTCTTCACCTTTTGTGTATTTAAGTTTTATCCGCTGCACGCAGCAGGACCTCCTTTGTGACCCCGGTGTCAATATAATCCCAGGGCAGGGCTTCAGCTTTTGACCGCTGCCGCAAATATTCGTTCGGATCGATCCCGCAAGCGGCAAAAGCTTGCTGCCAGAGCTCAAATTTAAAATGCTCCGACCAGGGATCGAACCGCGCCTCTAGCTCCCAGGCTTTTTCTATCACCCGGGAAAGCTCCCTGTCGCCCCGGGAAAATACGCCTTCCAGAAAACTCGCTTCGGCCTGATGCCAGCGGATCTCGATCCTTTTGTTGGTCAGGTGTTGTTTAATGAATTTTTGCTTTTCTCTCGTTTCCTCAATACCGACCTGCCGCTCCCATTGAAAGGGAGTGTGCGGCTTGGGGATAAAAGTTGAAAGGTTGACCGTTATCCGGGCGCGTTTGTTCACAGCTCTTCCGAGCTCGAAAATTTTATTTGCCAGGTCGCAGATACCGAGCAGGTCTTCTTCTGTTTCGGTCGGCAAGCCGATCATAAAATAGAGCTTGATCGCTTCGATCCCTTCAGAAAAAGCGGAAGTTATTCCTTCCAGGATATGCGCTTCGGTCATATTCTTCCCGATCACGTCGCGCAGGCGCTGGGTGCCGGCCTCCGGGGCAAGCGTCACGCCGCTGGCGCGGACGCGGGCGATCTCTTTGGCGAGTTTGATCGAAAAGGTATTGGTCCGCATCGAGGGGAGGGAAATATTGATCCTTTGCTTTTCATATTTTACGGCCAGGGTTTTGGCCAATTCGTCGATCTGGCTGTAGTCAGAACTGGAGAGTGAGATCAGCGACAGCTCCTCATAGCCGGTATTCTTGACCAATTCATCGGCTTGTTTAAGAAGCGACTCCAGGCTTTTTTCCCTGACCGGGCGATAGGTCCAGCCCGCCTGGCAGAATTTACAGCCCCACGGGCAGCCGCGCATGATCTCGAGCACCGCCCGGTCGTGGATAGCTTCGACGAAGGGGATGATCGGGGATAGGGGGTAGGGAGCAGCAGATAGATCCTTGATAAATCTTTTTGTCGCAGTTTTACTAATGCCGGGGACGTAGACGCCGGGGATTTTCGCAAGGGCCTCCAATTTCTCATTACGCGTTACGCTATTCGCGTTGCGAAGGAGCTCAATGATTTCGAGCAAAACTTCTTCCGCTTCGCCGATGACAAAAAAGTCGAAGAAGCCGGCCGCCGGTTCCGGGTTGAAGGTGCACGGCCCGCCCGCCATGACCAGCGGATCGTTCTCGCCCCTTTCCGAGCTTCGGACGGGAATGCCGCCGAGTTTAAGCATGGTGATAATGTTCGTATAAGTCAGTTCATGCCCCAGGCTGAAGCCGATGACATTGAATTCCTTAAGAGGCTTGAAAGACTCGAGAGTTGTTAGTTGTAAGTTGTTAGTCGTTAGTTGAGTCTCCATGTCGGGCCAAGGAGCAAAGACCCTTTCGGCCAGGCAATCAGGCTGGTTATTAATAATATAGTAGAGGATCTGGATCCCGAGGTTCGACATACCGATCTCGTAGGTGTCGGGATAGGCGAGGGCGATCCGGAGCGGCGTCTTATCCCAGTCTTTATGGATCGCATGCAATTCATTGCCGATATAGCGGGATGGTCTTTGGACTTGCTCGAGGAGATTGTCTTGCATTATCCGGCTATTTTACCACGATATTGACAAGCTTTTTCGGGACGGAAATGATCTTGACGATCTGTTTGCCGGCGGTGAACGACCGGACCTTTTCACTGGCCTGGGCTTTTTCTTTAATTATCTCTTCGGCAGCGTCGGCCGAGACAATGATCGTAGCCCTTAATTTGCCGTTAACCTGGACCGGAATGGTCAGCTCGCTTTCTTTCGCCAGTTCAGGATCATAGACTGGCCAGGGCTGCTTGCAGATGCTCTCTTTATGACCGAGTTGATGCCAGAGCTCCTCCGTCAGATGAGGGGCAAAAGGATTGGCCAGGAGGAGCAGGGCGGAAAGCGCTTCTTTGGTGGCGCCAAGCTCATACATAGTATTTGTCAATTCCATTAACTTAGCGATCGCCGTGTTGAATGAAAATCGTTCGATGTCTTCAGTTACACCCCTGATCGTCTGATGAAGCTTTCTTAAGAGTTTCGAATTTGCTTCTTCGGATTTCGTATTTGTTTCGGATTTCGGGTTTAGTATTTCGGATTTCTCGGTAACGAGCCGCCAAACTCTGCTAAGGAATCGAAAACTTCCCTCAACTCCCTGATCCGACCATTCCAGCTCCTTCTCTGGCGGCGAAGCGAAGAGGATAAAGAGCCGGGCGGTATCGGCGCCGTATTTTTCGACGATATAATCGGGGTCAACGACGTTTCCTTTCGATTTGCTCATCTTGGCGCCGTCTTTCACGACCATCCCCTGCGTCAGCAGGTTGGTGAACGGTTCATCACAATTTGACCAGCCGGCATCATAGAGGACTTTCGTAAAGAAACGGGAATAGAGGAGATGCAGGATCGCGTGCTCGATCCCGCCGATATACTGGTCGACCGGCATCCACTCTTTGACCTTATCTTTGGAAAAAGGTTCCTTATTGTTACGCGGATCGCAATAGCGGAAGTAATACCAGGAGGAGCAGTTGAAAGTATCGAGCGTATCGGTCTCGCGTCTCCCTTTCCCCCCGCACTTTGGACATTTGGTGTCCAGAAACTCTTTTGATTGGGTCAAAGGCGAGGCTCCCTCGCCGGTGAATTTAACGTCCATCGGCAATTTGACCGGCAGGTCTTTGGCCGGGACCGGGACGATCCCGCACTTTTCACAGTAAATCATCGGGATCGGTGCGCCCCAGTATCTTTGGCGGGAAACGAGCCAATCGCGGAGTTTGTACTTGACCTGCCATTGGCCGAATTCATCGCCCATAGCTTCCAGCGCTTTGGCGCTTGGCAGGCCGTTGAACTTGCCGGAGTTGACCATGATGCCTTCGTCCACGAAAGCTTCTTTCATTGTTTCGGGTCGCGTGTCGCCGGTCTCGGGTCGGATTACCAGCTTGATGGGAAGGGCGTGCGCTTTAGCGAATTCGAAGTCGCGCTGGTCGTGCGCCGGGACGGCCATCACGGCGCCGGTCCCGTATTCCATCAGGACGTAATCGGAGATCCAGATGGGGATCTCTTCATTGTTGGCGGGATTGACGGCGTAGGCGCCGGTGAAAACACCTTCTTTGGCGACGCTTTCTTCCCTTTCGTGCGGAGTTTCGTGCTTTACTTTTTCTCTGAACTTCTGCACCGGCTTTTCATATTTTGTCCCTTTGGCCAGTTCTTCAACCAGGGGGTGCTCCGGCGCCAGGACCATATATGTCACGCCGAAAAGAGTGTCGGGGCGGGTGGTATAAATGGTTAGTTCACCCCCATCCCCTGTCCCCTTCCCCCTTATTAAGGGGGAAGGGGAATAAGGGGTTAGGGGTTTTATTTTGAATTTGATCTCTACCCCTTTGCTCTTCCCAATCCAATTCCGCTGCATGATCTTGACCGGCTCCGGCCAGCCCTTGAGTTTTTCGATGTCCTGCAGCAGCCGGTCGGCATAATCGGTTATTTTCAGGAACCATTGCTCCAGCGCTTTTTCCTCGACCTTGGTGTCACAGCGCCAGCACTGGTCGTCTTTGACCACCTGTTCGTTGGCCAGGACCGTTTCACATTTCGGGCACCAGTTGACCAGCGCTTTTTTGCGGTAAGCGAGGCCCCGCTCGTACATCAACAAGAAGATCCATTGGGTCCATTGGTAGTATTCCTCACCGCTGGTATTAACTTCGCGGCTCCAGTCGTAGGAGATGCCCAGCCGTTTCAGCTGGACCTTCATCTGTTCGATGCACTGCTGCGTCCAGGGTTTGGGATGGGCCTTGTTTTTGATCGCCGCATTCTCTGCCGGCATGCCGAACGCGTCCCAGCCGATCGGGTGGAGGACGGAGAAGCCCTGCATCCTTTTATAACGGGCGATAACGTCGCCGATCGCATAATTGCGGACATGCCCCATGTGGATCTTGCCGGAGGGATAGGGGAACATTACTAAATCATAATATTTTCGGTTATCAGTAGATCCGGATATCCGGATATCAGGAGTTAAAAAAAGCTGTTGCTTTTCCCATTGCGCCTGCCATTTGGGTTCGATCTGTGAAGGGGCGTAATCGGTCATTTTTTCTTAGTCTTTTTTTCCTTGGGTGGCTCTTCCGGTTTCTTTTCAGATAGAGCCTGCTTTGCCCCGGGCTTGAAGACTATTTTGTCGTTTTCAATATTGGCGATTATTGTGTCGCCGTCCTTGAACTTGCCGGAGATAATTTCGTTGCTGAGCGGGTTCTCCAGTAAATGCTGTACCGCCCGGCGCAAAGGCCGCGCGCCGTATTTCGGCTCATAACCGTCTTTTATGACCCGCTCCTTGACCGCGTCGCTGACTTCGAGCCTCATCTTTCGGTCAGCAACCTGTTTCTGCAGGTCGGAAATGATCAGCCCGGCGATCTCCTTCAGCTCATTATCGTTCAGCGGATGAAAGACAATGATCTCATCGATCCGGTTGAGGAACTCGGGCCGGAACTCCTTCTTCATATCAGAAAGGACGATATCCTTCATCTTTTCATAACTGGCTTCGCGGTCTTCCCGCGCCATAAAGCCGATCGCCCCCTGCTGGACGATCTCTTTTTGCCCGATGTTGCTGGTCATGATGACGACGGTATTCTTGAAGTCAACGACGTGGCCCTTGGAGTCGGTCAGCCGGCCGTCCTCCAGGATCTGCAGCAGGATGTTAAAAACGTCGGGGTGCGCTTTTTCGATCTCGTCAAAGAGGATCACCGAGTAAGGTTTGCGGCGCACCGCTTCAGTTAACGTCCCGCCTTCCTCGTAGCCGACGTACCCGGGAGGGGCGCCGATCATGCGGGACACAGTGTGCTTTTCCATATATTCAGACATATCAATATGGATCAGGGCGTCCTGGGTGCCGAACAGGAATTCGGCCAGCCGCCGGGCAACTTCGGTCTTGCCAACCCCGGTCGGCCCGGCAAAAATAAAGGAACCGACCGGCCTTTGCGGCGGTTTAAGGCCCGCCCGGCCTCTTCTGATCGCCTGCGAAATCGCAACGACCGCCTCATCCTGGCCGACGACGCGCTTGTGCAGTTCGGCTTCCATGTGGATCAGCTTTTCCGTTTCCGCGGCGGTGAGCTTTACCACCGGGATGCCGGTCCAGTCGGAGACAATGGTGGAAATGTCGTCTTCAGTTACAGTCGGTTCGGACGAGCCGCGTTCCTGTTTCCATTTATCCTCGAGCTCTTTGACCTTTTTTTCCAGCGCCGCAACGTCTTCACCTTTAGCTGCTGCCAGCTCTTTTCTTGCCTGCCTCAGCTCGGGCGGCGGTGAAATGGTGCGCAGGCGGACCTTGGCGGCCGCTTCGTCCATGACATCGATCGCTTTGTCCGGCAGGAAACGGTCGGAAATATAGCGGTGAGCGAGCGTGGCCGCCGCCACCAGGGCGGCATCAGGGATCTTGACCCGATGATGGGTCTCATAGCAGTCGCGGATCCCTTTTAAGATCTCGATCGTCAGCTCAACTGACGGCTCATTGATCAGGACTGGTTGGAACCGGCGCTCCAGCGCGGCGTCTTTCTCGATATTCTTGCGGTATTCATCGACCGTAGTCGCGCCGATAACCTGGAGTTCGCCGCGGGCCAGCGAGGGTTTGAGCATGTTGCCGGCGTCGATCGCCCCTTCTGCCCCGCCGGCGCCGACTAACGTATGCAATTCATCGATAAAAAGAATGATCTGCCTTTTTTTTGCCAGGATCTCGTCCAGGATCTTCTTGACCCGGGCCTCGAATTCTCCGCGGTACTTTGTCCCGGCGACCATGCCGCCGAGATCAAGGGCGATCACCTGTTTATCTTTCAGGATGTCGGGGACTTCTCCTTTGACGATCCTTTCCGCCAGGCCTTCCACGATCGCCGTTTTACCGACGCCGGGATCGCCGAGCAGGGCGGGATTGTTCTTGGTCCGTCGGGACAAGATGCGGATGATCCGGTCGATCTCTTTTTCGCGGTCGATGACCGGATCAAGCTCGCCCTTTTTTGCCATCGCGGTCAGGTCCCGGCCAAAAGCGGTCAAGGCGGGCTTGGCGGGGCGGGGCGGGGCGCCGATCCCCAGGCTGGGGAAACCGAACATCCCTTCGCCGCCTTCAAATTCTCCCGGTGTTATTTCTTCGGGGCCGAATTCCTCTTCCGGCGGGCCGGCTTCGCCTCCGCCGCCCAGCGCTTTTTCCGCTTCACTGATTATCTCTTTGGCGACCCTATCGAAAGTCACTTTTCTTTTATGCAGCGCCTGCGCGGCGATGCTTTCGCCTTCGCGGATGATGCCAAGCAGGATCTGTTCCGGGCCGACATAGTTAAAACCCAATTCTCTGGCGGCGTTATAGGCTAATTCCAACACTTTCTTGGCCCGCGGAGAAAGGACGATCTTTTCGGGAGAGCCTTCGCCGCGGCCGATCAATGATTCAACGTCGGAGAAAAGATTGACCAGGTCAACGCCCAGGGTCTGGAGGACTTTGGAAGCGAGGCCTTCCTGTTTAATTAATCCCAGGAGGAGGTGTTCGGTCCGGACATGGTCATGCCCCAGGCGCTTGGCTTCTTCCGAAGCCAGCTGGATAAGCTTCTGCGCATCGGCGGAGAAATAGTCGTAAAAACGCTCGGCCGGCCGCCGCTTAAAAAGCGAAGCGAAGATATCCGGGAATTCAAAGAAGCCCGGTAAGCCGAAATCCTCAAAACCGCCGCCGGGCATTAAGCCCTCTTCCATCGCGCAGATGTTGCAAAGGTGGCGCGTGGCCTTTTTGCCGTTAACGATCTTGGTGATATGGACCGAAGCCGGCCTGGTCTTACATTTCTGGCACAGCATGAATTTTTTTCTCCTTTCTGATTATAACATCTCCTCGATCATTTTTTCCACTTCAATATGAAAGCGCTCGGCCATTTCAAAGAGCGCTTTTACTCCGCAGAGGTTGAGGTGCCATTCCGCCATCAAAGAATTTATTCTTTTGATCATGGCAAGGTCTGACTGGGAATATAGCCG
>JAQTLJ010000029.1 GCA_028714935.1 Candidatus Margulisiibacteriota bacterium
AATTGTGGAAAAGGGTGGGGAAATAGTGATCACCACGAGCGATAAGGACGGAGAAGTACAAGTCGCGATCTCGGACACCGGCCCGGGGATCGAAGCGGGAACGATCAATAAGATCTTTGACCCGTTCTATACCACCAAAGAATCCGGCACCGGTCTCGGTTTGGCCATTGCCAAAAAGATCATCGATGAGCATAAAGGCTCCATCCTGGTTGCCAGCCAGCCTGGCGACGGCACCACCTTCACGATCTGTCTGCCTGCCGCCAACTGAAATTTCCACCAGAATCTGCCGATAAACAGGCAGGAGATAGAGGGCGATGAACCCCGCGGATCGATTTAAGATCGACAATTTACATGAGATCCTGCAAGAGATCGAGAAGACCGGCAGGCTGGAAAGCCTCCATGACCTCGAGGACAGGATCATTCGGCAAATCGCTGACCTGGTAGACGAAGGGACAGAAGCCGCCAAAGCCAAGCTCACCACGCTGGAAAGATCGCTTCATCAAGAATTGCAGTTCGTTCCCCGCAGCGGCTTTCTGATCTCCGCCCTAAAGAACGCGATCGCCGGCGCCCTGTCCGCCGCCAAACTATCCCTCTTTTAACTTCTGTGATAAGATAATCCCACTATGGACCTGATCAAGGTCGTTAACCTGGTCAAAAAATTCGATCAAGTTGTCGCTGTTGACGGAGTGAGCCTGGATATTGAAGCCGGGGAGAGCCTGGGGTTGGTGGGCGAATCCGGGTCGGGTAAAACCACGCTGGCCCGCCTGATCTTAAAGCTGATCGAGCCGACCGGCGGGGAGATCGTTTATAATAATGTTACTGCCATCCGCCGGGAATGCCAGATCGTCTTCCAGGACCCGCAGACTTCACTCAACCCCCGCATCAGGATCGGCGAAGCGGTCGGCGAGCCGCTTTTGATCCATAAGCTGTTACCAAAAAAAGCGATCCCCGGGAAGGTTGCTGAATTACTGGAACTGGTCAAACTGCCCAAAGACCAGGCCCGGCGCTATCCGCACGAATTATCAGGCGGGGAAAGGCAGAGGGTCGGGATCGCGAGAGCCCTGGCCTCGAGTCCCAAATTCCTGATCCTGGATGAGCCTGTCTCATCCCTTGATGTGGCGATCCAGGTCGAGATACTGCAATTGTTGAAAGAGATTAGACATAAGCTCGGGCTTACCTATTTGCTGATTGCCCATGATCTGACGGTCATTGGTTTTATGTGCGACCGGGTGGCGGTAATGCAGAACGGCAAACTGGTTGAATTGGGAGACAAAACCGCGATCCTCACGAAGCCAAAGAATCACTATACGCAAAAGCTGCTTGAATCCACGCTCTGTCTTTAATCCCAAAAATAACTGAAATTTCTCAAAAATGGGGCCGATAATTATTTGGTTGCAGACAGGAGGGTTTAACATGCTAAAAGAGTTCAGATGTAAATTTTGCCACCGGCTGCTGGCCAAGGTTAGTGAAGGGAGCAAAGTCGAAACGAAATGCCCCAAGTGCAAGACCCTTAACCTTTACCAGGATGAAACGGTCATTGTCTACGATATCCCGGAAAATAACGTGACCAAGAAGATAATTGAGCGCGGATTTGTGAAGTACGACCTGCTGCAGAATTAAATTACGGCTCGAGAGATCAAAATAGGTTCTGAAGCCGCACGTTAAAGTGCGGCTTTATTTTGAGAATAATTAGGAGGAAGATAAAATGGTTGAAGGAATACCGAGAGGGCAATTGATCAGGCCGGAAGCGAGGATCCCGCAGAGCTTGCTGTCTTCGGCGAACAGATATTCCCGGACATCGCGGATGCTGAGCCGGGGAGAGATCGCGCGCTGGAACGCGAACAACGAGAGGTTGCTGTGGACTTTCGGGCTGCGGATCGTCGGCGTCGAGGAAATGGAACTGAAAGCGCCGGTCAGGGAGCCGAAGCATCTGGAACTGCTGCTAAGCGAACGGGCGGCGCTGTCAATGGTCTTGTCCGCCCTGGCCGTTGCTCTTAAGGGGAGAGGCGATCTTTTGGATGTGTCCCAGGATCAAAGAAAAGGATTAAAGACAAAATTTAAGGAAATGGCCGACCTGCGCGCTTCCGCGACGGAGCTTGAAGTGCTGCAGAGCATCGTTGATGAAAATACCAATGTGGCTTTCGTTGTCAGAGTCGGGGAAGGCGGCGGCGAGGCCGGCAGGAGGAAGCCGGGCGAGGCGCTTAACGCGTCACTTTTCCCGGGCCAGATCATTGTTAACCAGCGGCATGCGGGCAAAAGCGTTCAGGAATTGGAAAGAATGGGGGTCAGGGTGTACCGGATCGCGACCGATCCGATCGACGGCACCGGCAAAACGACTTTATCAGAATCCAGCGCGTTGACCTCGCTGCTGGCGGTTGATGGGGAAATTGCTACCCTGCCGGACATGTATATGGAAAAGCTGACCGTTAATAGCAAGGCGGCGGGAATAGGATTAGATACCAATGAGCCGCTGGATAAGATCGTGCAGGGTATTTCCGACAGCAACGGCGTACCGCCCGACCTGATCAATGGTTTCGCTCTAAGGCGGGACCGCCACCCGATCGAGCAGTTGCTTCATTTAGGGATCAACATGGTCCTGGATTCGGACGGCGACCTTTTACCGGCGGTGGCGCCAGGGGCGCAGCCGGGTGTATACGAGAATAATCTGCCGCTGCATGCCATGATCGGCGATGCCGGCGGGGCGGCGGAGTATCTGATCGCCGCGGCCGCCAACCAATGGCTGGGCGGCGAATCTCACGGCGCTTTTGTTAGCGCCAAAGGGATGAAGAGAGGCTGGGAAGGGAGACGTGATTATACTCCGGAAGAACGGCAAGTTGTGGAAGCGGCCGGGTTTAAGCTGGCGACAAATTACCCGATCGCAAAACTGGTGGACCTGAGGGATGGGCTAGCTGTATTTGGCGGCATCACCAGCAACTCCCATTTCCCGCAGCTTTCAGGGGTTTATCTGGGCGAAAATTATGCCCAGGTTGATGTTATTCAAGTCGGTGCTTCGGGCCGGTTCACCAAGCGCCGGTTTACTTTTACGTTTGAGAACGCTCTGCCGCAGATGATACAGAGATTCAATCCGGTAAGCGAGGCATTGATGCAATGCGATCTGCGGGATATCCGTGGCACCATTAGAGACATCTTGGCTGATCAGTCGCGGGCGGGAAGGCTGCGGCGGGAGATCGCGCTGTCATTCTATCATATCTTTTCTATTGACGAGACCAGCCGGTTCGTGGTCAAAAAATCGAAAATGGAAGAACTGGCCGACGAGCGGACGGCGATAATTGTCGGCAATCTTCAGGATCTGGCGCCCGACTGGTTTACCGACTGCGCTGACTTAGCGTTTAGTTAAGCGCGTGCAGACTGGCTTTTAAAGCGGACAGAGCCGCCTCCTGCAGGCCTTCGGGGTAGGTAGGGTGGGCCTGGAAAGTTTCCGCCAATCGTTCAACTGAAATATTATTCTTCATTGCTAAAGCTGCGATACCAATAAGGCTGGTCGCTTCAGGGCCGAGAATATGAACCCCGAGGATCTTTCCTGATTTATCGCTTACAACTTTAATAAGGCCTTCTACTTCGCTCATGGCCTGAGCGATCCCTAACGCCGCAAAAGAGAATTTCCCGATCCTGATATCCTGATCTCCTGATCCCCTGATATCCTTTTCAGTCAACCCGACACTGCCGATCTCCGGATGGGTATAGATGCCGAATGGAATAAAGTCATAACTGAACTTGCGGTCTTTGCCCAAAGCATTTTCCGCGGCGATCACCCCCTGTTCATAAGCGACATGCGCCAGCATTTTTTTACTGGAGAGGTCGCCAACCGCGTAAACGCCGGGGACGCTGGTTTCCAGTTTTTCGTTGACCGCGACGCTGCGCCCAACCATTTTCAGATTTAAGCTTTCCAGACCGACCAGGTTAGGCGTCCGTCCGATGCAGATGAGAGTTTTACCGCTGGAATTAGCCGGGTCGAACCGAGTGTTGGTCAGGACCTTGACTTTTTTCCGGCCCAGGAGCCTTTTGACCAGGCCGACGATTTCTTCGTCGATGCCGGGAAGGATCTCGGGAAGGGCCTCGTAGATCGTTACCTCTGTTCCGAGAGCGCTGTAGATCTGCGCAAAGTGCAGGCCGATCACTCCGCCGCCGACGATATTAAGTTTGTCCGGCACCTCGCGGCAGTCAAGCAGGTCGTCGCTGGATAGGAACTGCCGGCCGTCAAAGCTCAGGCCGGGCAGGCCGGCGGGACTTGAGCCCGTGGCTAGAATAATAGCCTGCGACTGAAAGTCATGGCTCCCAACTTTGACCAGGCCGAGTTTCTCTACTTTTCCTTCACCGCGGATGATCTCAACCTTATTCTTTTCCAGCAGAAATTCTACCCCTTTGACGATCTTCTCGATGATTCTGTTCTTCCGGTCGATGACTTTAGGCAGGTCGATCGCGGTATCTTTGCAGGTGACGCCAAAATTCTCGGCTTTCTGCATTTTTTCGTAGAGGCTGGTGCAGGCAATGATCGCTTTGGTCGGGATGCAGCCGCGGTTGAGGCAGGTGCCGCCGACTTTATCTTTCTCGATCAGGGCGACTTTGGCGCCCAGCTGGGCAGCTCTGATCGCCGCCACATAACCGCCCGGTCCGCCGCCGATGACGATAATATCAAATCTGTCCATAAAGCGTTAACCCCAGATCAAGATCTGCAGGGCAATGATCAGCAGATAGATGGCAAAGATCTTTTTTAAAATGGCATCCGGGACCGGTTGAGCGAAGGAAGCGCCGAGATAGCCGCCGATCAGGAAACCCAGGGCGATAAGCAGGGCGAATTTAATATTTACATTCCCTGCCTGCCAGTATTTGATCGCCGCCAGGATGCCGACCGGTAAAAGCATGGCGGCCAGGGAAGTCCCCTGGGCCAGGTGCTGGGTGTTCTTATACAAAATGACCAGGGCGGGGATCAGGATGGTAGCGCCGCCGATCCCGAGAAAACCGCTCAAGGTGCCGGCAATTAAACCGATGACAAAAAGCCACATTATTTTAAAAGCTCGCGGACGAACTGGTTGACCAGTTTGCCGTCGATCCCGGGTTGTTTGGCGATAACTGCTTTCATCACATTTCCCATCTCTTTGATCGAGCTGGCGCCGGTCTCCTGGATGGTCTGCTGGACAAGAGCCTTGATCTCTTCGGGAGAGAGTTCCTTGGGCAGGTATTCAGAGACGATCGCCAGTTCTTTTTCCACCGTGGCCGCATCCTGGCCCCGCCCGACCTTATTAAATTCTTCGATCGATTCCTTAAGCTCTTTGGAATATTTATTGATGATCTTGATGATCTCGGCGTCCGGCAGGTCGCCCCGGGCGTTGACGTAGAGGATCTTGCTCTTGATCATCCGCAGGACCGACAGCCGGAGCTCGTTCTTCGCTTTCATGGCGGTTTTGAGGTCGTCATTTATTCTATTGAACGATTTGTTCTCTTCAGCCATTATTTCATCTCCTTAATGATCGCATCCGCCATCTCCCTGGTGCCGACCGCAGTCGGGTCGTCGCGGTTCGGTTTCAGGTCGTAAGTCACAGACTTGCCTTCGGCAATGACTTTGGCAACAGCTTTATCCAATTTTTGCGCCGCAGACTTTTCACCGAGATGATCAAGCATCAGGACCGCCGAGAGGATCATCGCGGTTGGGTTGACCTTGTTCTGCCCGGTATATTTAGGGGCGGAGCCGTGGATCGCCTCAAAAACGGCAATGCCGTCCCCCAGGTTCGCTCCGGGGGCGATGCCGAGCCCGCCGATCAGTCCGGCGCAGAGGTCGGACAGGATGTCGCCGTAGAGGTTTGGCAGGCAAAGCACGTCGTACAATTCCGGTTTCTGCACCAGCTGCATGCACATGTTGTCGATCAGCCGCTCTTCGTATTCGATCTTGCCTTCATACCCCTTGGCGACTTCCCGGGCGGCCGCAAAAAATAAGCCGTCAGTGAATTTCATGATATTAGCCTTGCTGATGGCGGTTACTTTTTTGCGGTTGTGCTTAACAGCGTAGTCAAAGGCGAACTGCACGATCCTTTTGGTCCCGGTGATCGAGATCGGCTTGATCGAGATGCCGGAATCGGGGCGGATCTTTTTCTTGGACAGTTTTTCGATCTGGGCGATCAGCTCTTTTGTCTCAGCTTTCCCTTCTTCAAATTCTATCCCGGCATAAAGGTCTTCCGTATTTTCCCGGACAACGACCAGGTTGATATCCTGGTACTTGGAGCGGACACCCTTGTATGACTTAGTCGGGCGGAGGCAGACATAAAGATCGAGTTCCTTTCTGATCGCCACGTTGACCGAGCGGAAACCGGTGCCGATCGGCGTGGTCAGCGGCCCTTTCAGGGCGACTTTATTCTTTCTGATCGAGGCCAGTGTCGAGTCGGGGAGCGGGGTGCCGTATTTGCCGATGACATCGGCCCCGGCTTCCGCTATTTCCCAGTTGACCTTGATGCCGGTCGCGTCGACGCAGCGCCGCGCCGCCGCCGAAACTTCCGGCCCAATGCCGTCACCGGGGATCAAAGTTATGTTATATGTCATAGTTTGATAATTATATGATAAAATAACATTGTGAGCAATCTCAAAGATAAAAAGATCTGTGTCCTCATGGGCGGGCGGTCGGGGGAGCGGGAAGTTTCCCTCCGTTCCGGCAAGCGCGTCTTCGAATCACTTAAAGCACAGGGCTTTAATGTCATTTCCATGGACCTGGAGGACGACCTGGTCGCCAGGCTGAAACAGGAAAAAGTCGAAGTCGTTTATAATATCCTGCACGGCCGGTTCGGCGAAGATGGGACGGTCCAGGGCTTGCTCGAGATGGCGAATATCCCGTACACGGGCTCGAAAGTCCTGGCCTCTGCTTTGGCGATGAATAAACTGGCTTCTAAGAGGGTCTTTGACGCGCTGGGGATACCGACGCCGCGTTATCTGGAGATCGATCTCGAAAGCGACGTTAAAAAAGAAGCGGAGAGAATTAGGAAAGTCTTTCCTTTTCCACTGGTCCTCAAGCCGACTTCCGAAGGTTCCAGCCTCGGCGTCGTTCTGATCAAGGCAGGTGATGACCTGGCTTCGATCCTACAAAAATCGGTGGCTGAGTTTAAAGATGTTTTTATTGAGGAGTATGTTAAGGGGAGGGAGGTCACGGTTGGGATCATCGGAAAAGGGAAAAATCTTAAGGCCCTGCCGATATTGGAGCTAGTGCCGAAGAAAGAGTTCTACGATTTTGAAGCGAAATATACTTCCGGGCTGACGGAGTTCATCCTGCCGGCCCGGCTGTCGGAGCCGTTAACCCATAAGGTCCAGGAAACCGCGCTTCGAGCGCATAAGGCTTTGGGCTGTTACGGCGTTTCGCGCGTCGATATGATCGTTGGGCCGGACCATGTCCCGTATGTCCACGACGTCAATACGATCCCCGGCATGACGGAGCATTCCGATCTTCCGGCCGAAGCCGCGCAGGCCGGCATCTCTTTTGATGAACTGGTGGTCAGGATCCTGGAGAGCGCTTATTGATGGCCAGACGAGAACGGCGCGAGAAAAAACCAAGGCCAAAAAACCGTAAATTCCGCCTCTTTATCGCTTTCCTATCTTTGGTCTTTTGTCTGATCGTCGGGGCGTATATCCTCTCGCTTCCCATCTGGCAGATAAAAGATATCGTGGTCAACGGGGCAAAGATACTGTCGGAGAAAGAGATCAGGGCGATCGCCGGCATACCGCTTTCGGAGAACCTGTTCTACACCAGCTTTTCCCGGGCGAAAGCAAATTTGCGCAAGATCACGGCGATCAAGGCTTTCCACTTTTACCGCATTCCGCCCGCGACCGTTTTGATCAGCATCACCGAAAGGCGTCCGGTAGCGGCGATAATTTTCCCGGGCAAATCGGTGGTCATTGATGAGGACGGGTTCATCATCAACCGGAATACGAGCCTGACATTGAATATCCCGAACATGGCGGACCTGCCGGTGATCTCCGGGATAGCGGAAAAGGAAATTTTAAAGGCCGAACGGATAGATCCGCGCGTTTCCAGGATCGTCTCTGATATTATTTTTAAACTCACGCCTTATCTGGAAGCAAAACGGCTGCAGTTGAAATTGGGAGGGCTCCGGAATATCACGCTGCTTTTAGACGACTTGCTGCTGGTCAAGATCGGCGGGGAAGAGGAGATAAAAAGGAAGATGGAAGTGTTCATGGGATTGCTACCGGTCGTGTCTGGCAAATGGGAAAAGGTTGATTACATCGATGTTCGCTTCCCGGACAACCCGGTCATCAGGTATAAATGATCCTCGTCCCGCCGCTTTGCTTTTTCCGCTTTTTATGCTACAATATTATTAACAATCCGCTCCCGGATATCGGGAAAAGGAGCACGATATAAATGGCTGGACACGAGAATAAGACTTTTGCCACGATAAAAGTTTTCGGAGTTGGCGGCGGCGGGACCAACGCGGTTAACCGGATGATCGGAGCGGGTGTCAAAGGGGTTGAATTTTGGGGGGTAAACACCGATTCACAGGCTTTAGGTGTTTCACTGGCCGACCATAAACTACAGATCGGAGCTAAACTGACAAAAGGGCTCGGCGCGGGCGCTAATCCGGAAGTTGGACAGAGGGCGGCAGAAGAATCGAAAGATGATATTAAACTTGCCCTGGAAGGGGCGGACATGGTTTTCTTGACGGCCGGCATGGGGGGTGGGACCGGGACAGGGGCGTCGCCGATCATTGCTGAAACTGCCAAGGAAATGGGTTGCTTGACCGTTGGCGTTGTCACCAAGCCGTTCCGTTTTGAGGGGCCGGTCAGGATCTCCCAGGCGGAGACAGGCGTGGCCATGCTCAAGGAAAAAGTTGACGCGTTGATCGTCATCCCCAACGATAAGCTCCTCCAGGTAGTCGAAAGGAAAACTTCGATCATCGAAGCTTTTAAGATCGCCGATGATGTCCTGCGGCAGGGCGTTAAAGGGATCTCTGACCTGATCACTGTTCCCGGCTTGATCAACCTCGACTTTGCCGATGTCCGTACGATCATGTTCGAGGCCGGCTCGGCCATGATGGGGATCGGCAATGGCTCCGGCGAGAACCGGGCGGTGGAGGCGGCGGAATCAGCGATCTCCTCACCGCTTTTGGAAGAGACGATCACCGGCGCTAAGGGCGTTATTTTTAATGTCACCGGCGGCTCCGACCTGACACTGTACGAGGTCAATGAAGCGGCGGAGGTCATCTACAATGCCGTTGACCCTGACGCCAACATCATTTTTGGTGCGGTCATTGACGAGAAACTGCAGGGCGACATTGTTGTTACCGTTATTGCCACCGGCTTTAAGCCGTCTCCGAAGAAAGAGAAGGAGAACCTGCCGTTCCTGCGGCCGCGGGCGGCGCGGGCGCCGGCCGCTCCAGCTTCGTCATCATCCAAAGAGCATATTGAGCTGCCGCCGTTCATGAAATAATGCTTCTGGACACGATTCTTGGCTGGCTGCAAAGCAGGATCAAGCCGCTTTATCTAAAACTCGAAGTCTTGAGAGGCCACACTTTTATCAATCGTTTTGATAGCAATTCTGTTCTGGTCGACCTGGGGGCTAATCGCGGTGAATTTTCCCGGCTGATGTCAGAACGATATCCATTCTCTAAAGTTGTCATGGTTGAGGCTAATCCCGACCTGGCGCAGGAACTTAAGACAAATTTTAACCAAGAACGGTTCCAAGTGATCAATGCGGCTGTTGGCCCGGAATCCCGCAGCAGTGTTAAATTCCACATCAGCAATGATCCGGAGGCGAGCTCGATCATCAAGTCGTTCAGTGAGATGGAGGTCGGGGCCAGGAAAGAAGTCGAAGTCCAGATGGTGACTTTAGAGGATATTTTTTCGGCCTGTGGTCTTAAGCAGATCGCTTTGCTGAAGATGGACCTGGAGGGGGCGGAGTGGGACGTGCTCGACAGATTTTCCCGGGACGATTATGAACGGATAGACCAGCTCTCGGTTGAGTTCCACGATTTTAATGACAGCTCCCTCAGGCAGCGGACCGAAGCCTGCATTAACCGGCTGAAAAGCTTAGGCTATAGTCTTCACCACACAGGCGCCGACCAGCGGCAGGGGACCCCCTACATGGATTGCCTATTTCATAAATAGGGATCCCGGCTATTTAGAAATTAGCGTGATACTTCATGTATACATAGTTCGAAGGATAGCCATAGCTGGATGTGTAATTGCTATATTTTGAGTCAGTATCAGATTGGTCGGTGTACTTGTTATAGCCGATCTCCAGCTCGGTAAAGTCGGACAGATCGATATTGGCGTTGGTGTAGAGCGTAGAATAATTTGAGAGATCAATCATTTCCGGCGCTTTAACGGCCCATTTATAATTATAATCGCTGTAATTGTATCCCAAAGTATAAGTTACATCCTTATTCTTG
>JAQTLJ010000030.1 GCA_028714935.1 Candidatus Margulisiibacteriota bacterium
CGATCACAGCCACCAGCCAGGTCACCGTTACTTACATGTATTACAAGAGCATTGTCGGCAAATACTCCGGCGCGGGCGACGGGACGCAAGGCCCCTATTATCTGAGGAACACCAGAAATATCGTGCCCGGGACAGAAACCGTCCAGGTCTGGGACCAGGGGTCATCCGTCATCACCACCTACACCCGCAATTCCAGCTTTGACGCCGACGCCGGCTCGACCGGCTATTCGATCAATTATAATGCCGACAATCCGTCCATTACCTTCAACAACGCGCTTACCACCACAAAAAATTTCCAGGTCATCTATCAGTATGTCCCGCCCCGCGCTTTTGAAGGGGGCGATATCTCGCAATCGGTCTTCGGTTTTGACGGCAGCTTCAAGATCGGCGATGCCTTTAAGATCGATACCGCCTATGCCAAGAGCGAGACCGACCAGGTGTTCGTCGCCGAAACGACCTATGAAAGCTATGTCGGCAACGGCACCAAAAATTATTCCCTGCGCTCGCCCAAGGAAATTATCGAAGGCACAGAAAGAATATACGTCAATTCCAATCTTTTGAACAAAGATATCGATTACTATATCAGCTATTCCGTGCCGGGACAGGTCACTTTCTACTACATCACCCCGACCACCCTTGACGCCATCGCAGTTGAATATCAATACCAGTCAACCTCCGGCATTGTGATCGGCCAAAATGTCAAGGCCGGCTCCGCCTACCGGCTGGGGGCGGAGACAAAACTGTTTGGCGACGTCCTGACGATCAACGGGAACACCAAAGCGATCGATCCCGATTTTACCCCGATGGGCGGGACCTCCATCGGCAACGGCTCGAAATACAAGGAATACAACGTCAATTATAATCCGGACTTCCAGTCTTTCGCCGCCAGTTATTCATACAAAGAAAACAATAACCCGGTCGGCTCTTCGGTGGACCGTTTTCTGCGGAGCTTTGATAACTCGGTCGGTTTCGGCGTCAATCCGCGCGGGCTGGCGAAGATCTCCTTTAGCTACCGGGATTACCGGACAATGGACGATGTTAATCTGCTTACCCCCAGCCACGGCAGCGATAATAAACAGGAATCATACTCGTTCAACTTGGTGCCGTCGGACTGGCAGCGAGGCGCGCTGGTTTTTACGCAAAGCTACGATCTAAGCAGAACTGCATCGCAAGCCGATACGATCCGCGACAGCAACAACTTTTCTCAGACCGAGATCAATTTCTGGCATGCCGGCGGCAATTTAAAGGTTACGGACCGGGTGACTATCGGCTACGACTTCCAGGTCAGTGAACCAAAAACCATCCAGCTTAAATCAAGCTCGACCGAAGCCACGTCCGAAGCGCTGGCTTCACTGACCCGGGCGATAGATAGATCCTATGACTTTACTCTTGACCTGACGCCGGCGCGCCTGGAAAAATGGGCGGCCCGCTTTAGCCTGCAAGACCATGAAGACAGGACCCTTTACAGAAACTTCACTGCCACCGACGAGGCCTTGACCACCCGCAACGAAACCTACCATATGGACCTGGTCCCCGTCAGCGCTTTAACCACTTCTTTTGACCATAACCGGCAAGAGCGATCAACCGTTGTAGTCGGCGGCACGAACCCGAAAACCGAGAGAACTTCCGCCAGCGCCAGACTGACGCCTAATGCCTGGATCTCGGGCGGGTGGAGCGGCTCCCAAAGTGAATCCATCCCGGAGACCGGCATCGTCAACAAGACGACCGGTAAAGCTAACACTTATAATGCGGCCTGGAACCCGATAACCTTTGAGCGCGTCAAGCTCGCCGCCAACTATACTTTGTCTGACAACTTGCAAACCGCCCCCTCCGGAACGCTTGAGGGGATAAGGACCGATACCAACACCTTTTCCCAAAATTACTCGCTGAACCTGGTCCCACACCCCAATGCTCCGGTCAACATGGGGTTCACGCTGGAAAATTATAGGAATAAAAACGACAACCCTGCCCAGTCAAGCCGGGTCGACACTGAAACAGAGAATTCAACTTATAATGCCGGCATCACGTTAACTCCTATCCCGCCGCTCAGCCTGAGCACCAATTACAACCTGAAGACCACGAGGGTATTAAGAGACCTTATTGTGTCGCCGGAAGCGCGGACTAAAACGGTCGTCACCAGCAAGATTTCCTATCAGCTTTTCAGCTGGGGAACATTAGTCTATGATCGGGAGGATGAGAAGAACGGCGGCGAGATCCAGGCCGGGTCCGTCGCCAACCTGAACATCGAAAAAACTACGCAAACCTACAGCTTGAACATCACGCTGCCGGTCGACAATCCGGTTTTGTCCAGTTTTGTCTTTATTGCTTCGATGAAAAATGTTGACTATAAGAACCTGGCGAACTCCACCGACAACTTCAGCGCCACGCTGACGACTTTTGAGGGGACGCTTAACTTCTAATTGAGGACGATCAGTTTCCCTTTGGCGATAACTTTGCCGTCAGCTACGACCATAAGGAGATAAACGCCGTTGGCAACTTTATTGCCGCTAAACTTGCTCCTCAAGTCCCATGTCGGGTTGTTGTCGCCGGCCTTGCCCCCGTTATCTCCGGCGGCATAACTCTCCTGCCAGATGAGGTTCCCGCTGATATCAAAGGCATAGATCTTGGTCTCAAAGTTGCCCAGCAATTTGTAAGTCAAGGCGGCTTCGGAACTTGCCGGGTTCGGAACAGCCAAAGCGGTGAACGACTCGGCTTTCTTCTCGGACGATGTTTTCCTGACATTGACCCGGACGGTTTTGACCACGCTGCGGCCGATCATGTCAGAGACCGTCAGTTTTATATCGAAACGTTTTTCCAGGCCGGCCGTCTCCCAGGTCCCCAATAGACCGGTGTCAACCTGGTTGTAAGAATCCATGATCGTCCCATAGATCGTCGGCGCATCCACCCCCTTGTACTCAAGAACATATTTATTGAGGTACTGGTCCTTGGCGGTGCCATTGATGGGAACGATCCCTTCGACTGTTGCTCCTGCGATCGGTGAAATTATCGCTGCCTCTGGGGTAGTGTTATCTACATAAACGCTGACCGAGGTCTCGGCGCTGCCGGATGAAAGGGTGGTAACTTTCAGGTGGATCGTGTATTGGCCGTTATACGGCGTTGTGTCCCAGCTGCCCAAATGGCCGCCTTCAATTGACGTCGTGCTCGTTTCCAGCGTGGCGATCACCGTTCCGCCGCTTAAAACTTCCAGGATATATTGGGAAAAATCCCAACCGGCGGCCGACCCCGTGATATCGATCGGGCCGCTGATATAATCATTGCTTTCCGGAGATGAGACCCTGGCGATCACTCCGGCGATCGCCAGATAAGCGTTGATCCGGCCCGAACCAAGCTTGCCTTCGTAGCCCGGGTTCAAAGCATCAACGTTATCGGCTTCGCTTGTTATTTTATCTATTATTTGCCGATTGGTATATCCCGGGAAGGCGGATTTTACCAGCGCCGCCAGGCCGGCCACCATCGGCGAAGCAAAAGATGTCCCGCTGGCCGCCGCATATTGGTTGGTTCCCTTATAAGTTGACCAGAGGTTGTCGCCCGGCGCAGAAACATCGACCCAGCTCCCAAAATTGGAGGCCTGGGTGCGGCCAGTTGTTGGGTCTGTCCCCGTCCAGGTTGCCCGTACATCGCTCTGAGTAACCGCCGCTACCGCCACCACCGTCGGATAATATGCCGGGAAGGTCGGCCAATCGACGTCGCCATTCCCCGCCGCCGCCACCAGGATGACGCCGGCATTATAGGCATCCAGGCAATGCTGCTGAAGGTCGCTGTCCGGGACGTACTGTCCGAAGCTCATATTAATGACTTTGGCGTTTTTAGCCACCGCCCACTCTATGCCTGCCAGGATATCATCCATATTGCCGTCCCCGTTGTAATTGAGGACTTTGACCGGCAGGATCTTCCCCTGCCAGTTCAGGCCGGCAATGCCTTTATTATTATTAGTCGCCGCCGCAATTATTCCCGAGCCCAGCGTCCCGTGCGCGCTGTAGTGATCATCCATCGGGTCACTATTATTGTCGACAAAGTTCCAGCCGTTGGCCACATCAACCTTGCCCTGAAGATCATCGTGGAGGTAATTAACTCCGGTGTCCAAAACCGCGACTGAGATCCCGTTCGAGCCGGTCGTGCGGTCCCAAGCTTTCGGCGCCTGGATATTGACCAGGCCGTATTGCTGGTTGGCAGTGAAATACGGGTCGTTCGGGGTCGTATCAAAGGCGTGGACAATGCTGACCGGCGAGGCCGATATCACATTGGGATCCTTTAGGTAATCCTGGGCGACTTTCTCGACATCGCTTTCGGGCGATATCTCAAGGGTATAATAATCGGCCAGATCGGTCCGGTCCGGCCTTATTTCCAGCACTTTGTTGAATAACTGCTTGACCTTAAACACTCCATGTTTGGCATTAAGGGCCTGTACCGATGAAGCCCTGACATTCGCCGCCTGCACCGCCGCGATCCTTGCCCCCTTGGAGATATTGACCACGTTCGGCTTGAACCTGACCCTGATCCGGCCCGGCATGTACTCCCCATAAACCGAAGTAACCGCCAGCACGGCAAACAGCAGGATAAAAAGAAGGATTCTTTTCCACATAAAGTTGAAGTATAACACGAAATAAAGGTATAATAAATCCTGTCATGAAAAAACTAGTTGATCGAGTTAAAAAAGTCGTCTCGCCGGTCCTGGGGAGATATTTCGCCGACTTCGAAGTTGACCGCGGCCAAGGCTGTTACCTTTTTGGGAGCGACGGAAAAAAATATCTGGATTTCTCGTCCGGCATCGCTTCCTGCTCCACCGGTCACGCCCACCCTAAAGTCGTGGCGGCGGCACAAAAGCAGTTAAAAAAGCTGATCCATATTTGCATCGGCGTCGCTCTCTATGAGCCCTACATTGCGCTGGCGGAAAAGCTCCGGGCAATTGTGCCGATAAAGAATGCCCAGTTTTTCTTCTGCCAGAGCGGGTCGGAAGCGATCGAGGCGGCCATTAAACTGGCTAAATATGCCACTAAAAAACCGGGCCTGATCGCCATCCGCGGCGCTTTTCACGGCCGCACCCTGGGTGCGCTTTCACTAACTACGTCCAAGATGAAATACCGGGACGGCTATGAACCGCTGCTCCCTAATGTTTTTATAGCTGAGCCGGACCTTAAAGAGATCGGGAAAATTTTGCGGACTAAAAAGATCGCCGGGATCATCGTTGAGCCGGTCCTGGGCGAAGGCGGTTACATCATCTTCCCGAAAGTTTTCATCAAAGGTTTGCGCCGCCTGTGCAATAAATATAAGGCGCTTCTGATCTTCGATGAGGTTCAAACCGGCATCGGACGAACCGGCAAATGGTTCGCGGCGGAGCATTTTGGGGTCAAGCCGGATATTATCTGCCTGGCCAAAGGGATCGCCTCCGGTTTCCCGCTCGGCGGCATTGCCGCCTCAGCCAAGACGATGAAAAAATGGTCGCCCGGGGCCCACGGCTCGACTTTCGGCGGCAACCCGGTCTGCTGTGCGGCAGCGATCGCCACCATCGACGTGATCAAACAGCAAAAGCTGCTGCAAAATTCCGCCAAATTAGGCGGCTACCTTAAAAAACAACTGTTAAAGCTGAAGGCAAAGTATTCGGCGATAAAAGATGTCCGCGGCCTCGGGTTGATGATCGGGGTTGACTTTGGTGACCCCACCTTTGTCAAGCAGATCATGGATTATTGCCTGGCCCAGGGCCTGGTCTTGATCTCTACCGGCGGCGGCGGGGCCGTGATCCGCCTCGTTCCGCCCCTGATCGTGAGCAAACAGGAGATCGACAAAGCCCTGAAGATCATCGAACAAGCGTTAAACAATGCCTGAGTACAAGGACCTTCACGACCTTTTGGAGATCGCCGCGCATAAGAACGAGCCGCTTTTTATCCTGATCCTCGACGGTATCGAAGACCCCCATAATTTCGGCGCCATCCTGCGCACGGCGGAGGCGGCCGGCGTCCACGGCGTGGTCATCCGCAAGGCCCGGCAGGTGCAGGTCACCGAAACCGTCGTCAAGGTCTCAACCGGCGCGACCGACCTTGTTCCTATCGCCCGGGTGCCGAATATCGCCGAGGCGATCTCCTTCCTGAAAGAGCAGGGAATCGTCGTGATGGGAGTTGAAATAGACGGTAAAAGGTTATATAATGAGGCGGATTTAAAGGCTCCGGTAGCCCTGGTGATTGGCAGTGAAGGTTCTGGCCTGGCGCGCCTGGTCAAAGAAAGGTGCGACGAGATCGTCCGCCTCCCGATGCGGGGCGCGATCAGCTCTCTTAATGCTTCGGTGGCAACAGGAATTATCCTGTACGAAGTTTTACGTCAAAGATCTCTCGACTGAGCTCGAGACAAAGGGAGGTGAAAATACATGGCAGAAAAAGTTATGAAATGCGGGATTAAAAAAGTTAAGGGTTATCTCTATTTCATTGATAAGAAAGGTGATATCTCTCGCGCAAAGATGGCCAGGGGCCGGAAGAAATCAAAGAGGAGATAACTTTTTCAAGACAACTAGCGGCTTATGACTGCAGCCTTTTATCTGGCTGCATGTTGTAAGTCGTTAGTTGTCAAATGACCCGCGGAGAGGTAGCAAAGTGGTTAAATGCACCTGACTGTAAATCAGGCGACTTTACGTCTTCGAAGGTTCGAATCCTTCCCTCTCCATTTTAATTCCACAGCGAACCATCGTTAACATTTGACCTCGCTGAAGCGATCTTATATAATCTTATACAGTTAAAATATAAGGTTGCTTTTATGCCATTTACCCGTTTTGATAAAAGACTTGATAATCTTCCAGCCGAAATCTGGAATAAAATCGCCCAGATAGACGAGCTCAAGGGGCAATGGATAGCGGGCGCAAAATTAAGCCCGCAGGTTCTCGGGCGACTTAAACGCTCCGTTCTCGTCACCTCTGCCGGCGCTTCTACCCGCATTGAGGGCGCTCGCCTATCCGATAGTGATGTTGAGAAGCTGATGAGCGGCATCTCTCTGCAAAAATTCTCTAACCGCGATAAACAAGAAGTTAAAGGTTATTTTGAGCTGCTCCGTAATGTTTTTGATGCCTGGGAGCATATCCGCTTTTCCGAAAGCACCATCAAGCATTTTCACAAAGAACTGCTGAAATGCGTTGAAAAGGATGAGGGGCACAGAGGCGAATACAAAAAGAAAGAAAATAAAGTGATGATGATTGATTCATCGGGAAAGGCAGTCGGAACTCTTTTTGACACAACCCCTGCTTATCTAACCTCCAAGGAAATGCTGGAGCTGGTGGAATGGACACAAACCGCTATTAAGAAAAAGAAACATCATCCACTGCTCATCGCGGCTAATTTCGTGGTTGAATTCCTGAATATTCATCCCTTTGAAGACGGCAACGGCAGGCTTTCCAGAATTATGACCAATTTACTTTTGCTCAAAGAGGGCTATCTGTATATGCCCTACGTCTCTCATGAAAAATTGGTTGAAGATAATAAGCCCGAATATTATATGGCTCTGCGGAAAAGCCAAAAGACATTCAATAGCAAGCATGAAGACATTATCTTATGGTTAAGCTTCTTTTTATCTATTTTCCTCCAACAATCAAAGCTGGCGGTTGGTTTGCTGTCAGCGGAAAACATTGAAAAGCTGCTCTCGCCGAAACAATTGGCTGTCTGGCAATATCTCCTCTCAGTTGCTGAGGCGACGCCGATGGAAATATCCAAAAAGACAAAAGTTGCCCGGCCAACAGTTAACCAGGCTCTGAACAGGTTATTATCTTTTAAAAGGATAGAAAGACTTGGTTCGGGCCGCAGCACCCGCTACCGAAAATTTGGTTGACCCGGCCACCCCACCCCTTAAAAGAGTAAAAGGACCAAAGCGCAAAGCGTAGTTATAAGTCCTCGACAAGACGAACCGCGATGTAGTCAAAACGGCCCTCCGGGTAAAAGTTGATGCGGCCGTCGTTGCCCAGGCGACGGAGAACAAATGTTTGATCATTAAATTTTGTTTCTGTCCATGTCCAATTATCTCCTGATAATTTCTCTCTCGCCTGTTCCCACTCCCCTTCTGTTTGAACCCTGAATTTCCTCCCGGTCAGGTCGCTTAACCGTCTGGCAAATTCTCTGCCATCAAGCAAACTCACAAAATTTAAAGCATTATCTGCATTTGAGGGGTCGGCAAGAATGGCTTGAAGGTCATCAGCATTACGACCGGTAATTTCGTATCCCTGCATAACCTGCCTGAATAAACCGACTGTGACTTCCCCTTTCATAATACTAAGCTTATCGGAAAGGGCGATCATTTCCGGAGGTTCTATTATGGCAGCGCGGGTGACAGCAGGCGCAGAAACACCGCCGATTTCAGATATGCTTAAATCTACCGGCTGGCGCACAGCTAAGTATCCCATCATATCAGCGGGATTGTCCCCTGCCCGACCCCTCGGCATACCGGCCGGATTTGACAACCTTTGCCGAAGTATCCTTAATTGATCTGCTGCCTTTAAATTTCCATCACTTGCTCGAAACCTTAAGCCCTCGATGCTCATTTTTAATGCCATTTTTGTCTTCCTTTGCGGCTCTTACCACCAGCCGCTTAATCGCTATCATATTTTCTGCAGGTTAATGGGGGAATTTCACTTTATTTTTTAAGTAATATATACACAAAGAGCGGTTTTTGCGGGGGGGGAAGAAAAAATCGCTCTTTCGACTATTTATAGTCTATGCAAATCCTTCTTCTTGTCCGCCAGAGGCGGATTGGGTATAATCAGAGGGATGGTTCGGAAGGAAACGGGCCGAGCCATTTTACCTCCCAAATCTTTTTGCCAACTCTTCCCCGCTGATCCTGATCAAGGTTGGCCGGCCGTGGGGACAGGTGAAGGGGCTCGGCGTGGAATAAAGATCTCTGATCAGCTGGTTCATTTCCTGTTCGGTCAATTTATCGCCCGCTTTGATCGCGCTATGGCAAGCGATAAGCTTGCGGATATTTTCCTTTTTCTCTTCCGCCGGGACCCCTTTGCCTTCACTTTGCAGATCAGCAATAATGTCCCTGATCAATTGTTTGGCTACTGCCTTGGCAGAAACAGCCGGGACAGAGCGAAGCAAATAGCTATTGCTGCCAAAGACTTCAAGCTCAAAACCCAAAGAATTGAGAAAATCCAGTTGTGCCTTAAGGACAATTGACTCGGCCGGCGAAAGCTCGATCGTTTCCGGGATGAGTAGGGCCTGGCTGTCGGCCCCCGCAACCTGCTGGCTTAGCCGGTCGTATAGAATGCGTTCATGGGCAGCATGCTGGTCGATCAGCGCCAGCTCTTCCCCATCCGTACATATTATATATGTAGCCCTGAGCTGGTAGAGCGGGATCAATGGTTGGACAGCCGTGACCTGCAATTCTACCCCCTCGAAACTGGAAGTATTGGTCATTGGAAGCTGGTCAACAGAATCAAAACCCCACTTCCTGCCTCCAGCTTCCATACCGGCATCATTACCCTTATCCCAACTTCCAGCTTCAATTGTCTTGGCAAGAGCCTCCCGCACAGCCTGGGTTACCGAGTCCATAACTTCCTGTGTTTTAGAGAATTTTATTTCCCGCTTGGTCGGATGGACATTGACATCGATCTGCTTGGGATCTATCTCGATAAAAAGCACGGCGACCGGATAGCGGTTGCCCGGAATAAGGGTCCGGTAGGCCTCTTCCAGGGCGCGGTTCAGCAGGAAATTCTTTATATATCTTTGATTGACATAAAAAACCTCGTAATCTTTGTTGATCCTGCTGAGCGTCGGGCGGCTGATCAGCCCCTTGATCCCGGCAGATTCGACCGGTAATAGCGCCTTTACCAGTTCCAGGCCGTAAACAGCGGCCACCGCTTCCTTCAGATCGCCGGAACCGGAGGTTAAAAGGAACGGTTTTCCGTCCGAGATCAGCTCAAAGGCGACGTGCGGATTGGCCATAGCGTACCTTGAAACAATGTCCCCGATATGTCCCATTTCGGTCGCCGGAGACTTCAGGAATTTTTTGCGTACCGGGACGTTATAGAACAGGTCTTTGGCCTTGACCGTTATTCCGCTGCCGGAAGGGTTCGGTTCAATGCTTAACCTGGAAACACTGGCAATTGAGGGAAGCGCCTCGCCTCTGAAACCAAGCGTCTGGATATTGAACAGGTCGTCTAATTTACTTATCTTCGAGGTTGAATGCCGCTGGACAGCAAGCAGGATCTCTTCTTTGTTCATCCCCAGACCGTTATCGGAAACGCGGATCAGTCTCCGGCCGGCGTCCTGCACCTCGACCGTTATCTTGGTTGCCCCGGCATCTATCGAGTTCTCGACCAACTCTTTGACCACTGAAGCCGGCCGCTCGACCACTTCACCGG
>JAQTLJ010000031.1 GCA_028714935.1 Candidatus Margulisiibacteriota bacterium
TCAGGAGATGGCCATCCGGCACCTTGGATCTCAGCAGCACTTTCTGCGAAGCCGTATCATATTTATAAATCCATCCCCCTCTTGTCCCCAGGTAAACGATCCCTTGCTCGCCCGACTGGCAAAGGACTTCATTGTCAATCCCGGCGACCTGTTTGCCGGTAATCACCGCGGCATTCGGAAAGTAATGTTTCTTGCTTCCCTTGATCAGTTTCATAAATTTACTATTTTCGGTGTCAAAGACAAGGACGCCGTCAAAACTTTTATATTCTAGGGAGACAAGGATGTTGTTTCCTTCTCGCTTAATGTAAGTGGCAGCGACCTTATTCACGTCCACTCCCCAGATGGGAAGGTCAAATCTTCTAGAGTTCTGGATGTTCTCCCGGGAAACCCTGATCAAGCCCTTATTAGCCGAGGCGATCCAAATATCGTTAGCCTCCACCAAAAATGAAGCGACTGAAGTTTTATAGGTCTGGCGCTTGATCTCCGATAGATCATCCGATCGGTACAACCCGACCCCGCCATTTGCCGATAAGGCTAACAGCTGCCCGTCTTGTCGCTTGAGGAATAAGACATCGGTCGCCGCCCGGCGCATGCCAACTTTGCCGATGGCGATGTCGGTCGAGTCCTTCAGCGAAGAATAAACCATCCAGAAGATCGGCAAGAGCGTTATCGCCAGAAAGGCCAGCATGATTATATTGATCACGATATCGGTTATTCTTTTTTTTGTGTAATAAGATAAGATCATCTGGTCGCTTCTTCCGTTTCCCTAAAATATTTGAACCAGATATTGACAATGACGATCATGACGACCAGCAGCAGGACCGAAGTCGCCGCGCCGGTGCCGAAATTCCAGAGCTGGAAAGAGTTCCGGAAGATATTGGTCATCATCAGATCGCCCCATTCTCCCGGATAGCCCGCGCCAAAGCCGAACATCATGATAACGATGTTGAACGAATAGGTGTTATAGATCAGGCCAAAGAGGATCAAAATGAACCAGACCGGCCGGAGCATCGGCCAGGTGATCATCCAGAACTTCCGCCAGGGGCTGGCGCCGTCAATATCAGCCGCCTCATAAAGCTCATCGGGGATCGTCTGCAGTCCGGCCAAAAGCATCAACATCGACAGCGGCCAGAACCGCCAGATCGACGGGATCATTATCGCCCAGAGTGTATTGGGCCCGGAAAGCCAGGAGGGCTTAAAAGGAATTATCTTTAACCAATCGGCCAGCATGACATTGACCAGGCCTCCCTCTTTTAACCAGATGATCCCCCATAAAAGTCCGGTCACATAAGTCGGAACGATCCAGGGGAAAAGGAAGAGCGTGCGGACGATCGGCCGGCCGAAAAATTTACGGTTTAGCATCAACGCCACGATCATCCCGATCACTAATGTCCCCAGAGTTACCACCACGGTGTAAATCACCGTATTGCGGACCGATTCAAACAAGCCGATGCGGATCGGGCTGTTGGGATCGATCAGGACCTTATAAAAATTATCAAAACCGGCAAAGGGCGCGAGGAGATATTGCTGCAGGGTGAACTGGTTAAGTTTGAGGAATGACATGTAGATCCCCTGGACGATCGGCGAGAGATGGAGGAAAAGCATGGCTAAAAGGGTCGGCAGAATAAAATAATAAGCGAAACTGTAGCGTTTAATCCGGGACCATAAATTATGATTGGGTGATTTCATACTTATTTATCATAACAGGCGCATGACAATTTCAATGATTCTTGAGCTCTTGGTTGGCCCTCAGGTCGGAATATCAATTTTATCTAAAAAATACCCGTCTTGCAAGGAGTTTCTCATGGCCGCGGCAGCCGAGCCGGAAGAATCCACCCGCCAGTCCCGCTCCTTGTCGATATTAAACCAGCAAAAGACCTTGACCCGTGAATATTTATTCTTTATTTGTAAACAGGCAGCGGTGATCCACTCGGCTTTATTGCCGCCCTGCTCGGCCGTCGCGAATTCGCCGATCAGCAGCGGTTTTTGGGTAAGCTTAATAAGCCTATTATAAACGCCGTTAAAGACCGAATTGAAATCCTGCCAGCCGCCATAACCCCAGTTATAGCCATCCATGCCGACCCAATCAACGTACCGGTCCCCGGGGTAATAAGCTTCCAGGACATTCCAAGATTCGCCCGGCAGGTCAATATTATTTGGGCACCAGACCAAGTCAACATTTGTAGCCCCCAACTCTCTTCTTACATTATATATGTATATCCAAGCCCGCTTATATGCGCCCGCACCGGCTGCGCCGCCATTATGGTCGCCATCCCAAGGGTACCAGTTGCCGTTCATTTCATGAGCGAAGCGGAGGAAAAGCGGTTTGCCCCAATCCTTAGCGGCTTGCATAAAATCCCTGACATAATTTTCATATGATCCTGAGACGATCGCCTCCAGTGTGCCTTGCGGCTGAGTGACCCACGGTTCCCAGGTGATCAGCGGGATGCTGCCGTTACTGCTGACCGTTTCCGCTTCGGCCAGCGGGAAAGGCTCCTGCCAGTGGACATAAAAGAGGACGACAGCCAGTTTCCGGCCGATCATTGTTTGGAAACTTGGGATATTTTCCGTGCCGTTAACGAACGCGCCGATCGCGCAGCCGGGGAATGAACCCTTCATCTGAGGCTGACATTTTTGATCTCGAGCTTGGACTTGGCAGGCCCCACCACCATGAACTGGACTTTTTGCGGGGATTTAACGATGCCTAAAACCGGCAGGGAGAGATGTTTAAAGTTCTGGGGACTGAGCTCGATCGTCAGGTATTCCTCTTCAAAAGAAGTCGCCGGCTCATTCTGGTTGGCCCGATCAAAAACCTCGATCCGCAGCCTGGCCCATGCTTCCTGTTTCTCGATCGCGCCGCGAATATCAAACTCCAAGAGCGACGGGGACTGGATCTCTTCCATGATCACCAGGTTACAGCCGATATCGGTCCCCTCCCCCTCAATGGTATAAACGCCATTTTCCTCGGAAACTTTTTCCCCGGGTTTGCCGAAGCCCCCGAACATTGGTTTGACGTTTATCATGAAAGTAATTGTATCACAAATAAATGAAATTTTCGATTTATCGCTTCGATAAATACTGCGTGATATAAAATGATAGATCCAATGCCTTTAATCGCCCGGTTCGGCCGGGTCGAATTCACAACGAAACAACGGGAAATCTTCCGTTTTGAGCTCAATTACTGCCAGGCCAGCAGAAAATATTTTCTTAGCTGCCTGCTCGGGACAAATACCGTCGGGCACCTTGATTTCAGCGCGGAAAAAGACGGCAGCTGGATAACTATCACCAATGCCTGTTTCTATTTGAGCACGGCGGAAAACTGGAGCGAATATGCGTACTCCAGTTCCGACCCCGCGCTCGAAGTCAAGCCCGCCTTTCAGCGGCGCAATATCGCCCATGCTATGTTCAGCGTGTTGGCCAGCTGGGGCAAGCAGCAAGGCTTCGCCGGCATACTTGTCCCCGAACATTTTGCCCAGCCGCTCAGGGGGCTAAAAAACCTCGGGTTCACGTTAACCGGCGGTAGTTATCGTTTTGATCTCAAAACACAGATCTCTCCCCCGTTCTTCATAAAATAATTGCAAAACACCTGAAATTTTATTTATTACTTGACGAAATATAGTTGAAATGTCTATATCACCTAATATCGGGCTTGAAATTTACGGCCGGCTCAATCCCGCCTCCAGGGAAAAGGCCCAAGCCTTTTTCCAGCAAAGAGCCGCCCATCACAGATGGATGGAACAACGATTCCTCCAGACCTTAAAAGCTGTCGGCGAACGCGCCCTAGCCTCTAAGGTCGCTTCCAGCGCCATCCGGACCATCGATACCCACGACCCAAGATACGTGGAAGATTTTACAGACTTTGATGATAAGCGACTCGGCCATCTTGCCGATGTGGGAAGGGACGCGCTCCAGCAAGGAAAAGCTATGGCGATCGATCTGGTGGCAGGCATGTCAACGGGTTTCGGCGGGAACGTGGCAAAAGCCGTCGTACCGGTCGTGATCGATGCCCGCTATCCCGAGATCCGGGAAGTCACCTATCTCGACCACAAACGCAATCATTACCTTGAACTGCAGAAAAAATACAAGCGCCATTTTATCGCCGCCGAAATGGTCTCTGACGCCACCAAAACTGACGTTATCGCGAACCTGAAAAAATTCGCGGACGAAAACGGGCTGGAACTTATTCTGATCATGCCCGGGATGCCGCGCGAGGAGATCGAACGGCTCTGGCAGGCCAACAAGGACCGGCACACCGAAGCCCTGATCGTTCCGATCATTGAACAGCCTTCCACCCTTTACATCGACAGTGAAGGGAAGGAGGTGGGCCGGGAATACATGAAAGGCCACGGCGACTTTTTTGATGTCGTCCAGGCCCAGCTGGCGGAGATCATGAAAATCATGGGGATCGAATATATTTTTTCCTCGAACATTGATAATACCGGCGCGCTTATGAACGAGGAGCTGCTCGGTTACTTTGTCGAACAGGCCACCCAGCGCCGCATCGAAGCAATCATGGAAGCGGCAGAAAAGTATGAAGGGGATAAAGGGGGCGCTCCGGCGCTCATCGGCGGGACCTTTTCGGTGCTCGAAGGAGCTTTTGTGCCGGAAGATTGGAAAGAGGCTTTTATCGGCCGGGACACTTTCCCTGTTTTTAATACCAACACTTTCTGGTGGAGCTTAAATGCCCTGCTCAGAGTTAACGGCGGTGCGCTGCCGTTCATGGTCTCAAAAAAAGAAAGGTTCCCGGACAACCCTTCAACCTGGCTGAAAGTAGAGTCAATTATGGGGCATGGGCTCAATCAGCTTGCCTGGAAAGCCCTGGTGGTAGACCGGGGGATACGTTTTCAACCCGCAAAATTCCTGTCTGACCTGTGGGCGACCCGCTCCGACTGGACACATTATCACCGCGGCGTCATCACCCCTAAAATGCTTGACGGACGCTGGGTCAAGAAACCGCAGCTTGAAGTTTCCAAAGCCGTTTTTAACGGCGTCAGCGACGTCGACCAAAAGCTTTACGGCCACGGCAGTCTCGATTCAATGCAGGAGCTTAAGACCCTGGTGATTGGCGGGATTGGCAGCGGTAATTTCCACCGTTCCGGCGATCTGCAAACTGGTTGCCAAGTAGCTTATAAGGGTGATGTGGTCGTCATCTTCGAACCCGGGCCCAAATCCGGGAAATTGGTCGTTCAGGGTTCCCGCCCGGAAGATACTGTTACCCTCGAAGATACCGCGCTCTTCGTCCCGGCTGGAGAAACGGTCACCCTCCATGCTTCGGTCAGGGGTTCGGTCGACAACCGCGTCAATCGCGCCATGCTCAGACTTTTCCTGAATGAGGCCACCAAGGATACCTGGACCACCGGCCAAAGAGAAAGAGTGGTCAATGAATTTGTCACGCGCGGCTCCCTGCCGTCGGGGCAAGTTGATTTCGGCCAGCTCTCCGCCACTTATAAAAATATGCCCGACCTGGTCACGATCATCGAACAGGTCAGGGAACAACTGGATGAGCCCCACCGCAGTGAAATTGACAATCTATTAAAAGTTTTCCGACCTGAAGGCGCGCTCGTCTACCAGGTAGAATTCAGGGAACTGGACGGCAAACAACATCCTCATCTTCTAGTTCGCGAAGGGTCGAAGATCGGCCTGGCGGCCACTTATCCCTCGCGTGCCGATAAAGACTGGGTGCCGGCGCGCGATGAAAAGGCCAGCACCGTTGCCCCCAGCGAAAAAGATGGTTTTATGAAGATCTACGTCAATCCGGTTGAACCTGGCAAGGGCGAAGCTTTTAAGGATAAGCACTATGTCACTATCCCTCATTTGAAAGACGACGGAACGGCCGAGATCGTTATGCTTTTCGGTCATTTCGACGAAAACCACCGGGCCGACAAGAAAGAACTCTTCAGCTATAAACTGGATTCTCTCGTCAGAATGGCGGTTGAAGGCCGAGAATTCAGCCAGGCGATGGTTGATACGGTCGAAGAGGCTTTCAGCCGGATCCCCTACCAGGCATTCTTTGAACTGTCCCTCCCCGAATTGTTTGTAAAATTTATCGATCCTTACCTTCAAAAACCCTGAAATCTTCGCCAAAATCTGCCGATATATATACAGAAAGGGTAAAACCAAATGGTACCAACAACTGAAATCGGCAGAACCAGATTGTTTATACGCGAGAGTTTATCCCCCCGCTTGACCGATTTTTATGCCGGCCGGGGCCTTGCCAACCGGCGGATACTGGCGCACAATCTCCAGCATCTCAACGTCGGAGAACAGGACCGGCTGCTCGATCTGCTCGTCCAGCGGGGAATTTTAAAAGGCCGCTTCCGGGCTGACCTGGCTTCGCTTGACCAGGTTGAAGAATTCATGCTCTCCGGCCGGGTGACCGCGGCCAAGTTTAACGCCCTCTCGGATGGTCTGCAGGAGATCTTCCCGGGGACCGCGGAGATCATTACCAATCTTTCTTACGGCATCTTTCAGGCGCAGGAATCTTTCCTGACCCGCGCGCTCGCCAGCCAGGCGGGCAGTATTTCCCTCAACCTGGCCCTTGGCCTGGGGGTCGCCTCCGCCGGCGTGATCGGCGCGACGCTCCTCGGCATTCCCGCCACTTACCTTTTAGGCGCCGGCACCGTCTACAGCGTTATCTCCGCCACACTCCTCAACCGGGTCAACCCCCACTCCTGGGCGGGGAAGATCTGCAAATTCGGCAGCATGCTTTTGCCGTTCGTTTTAACCGCGAATTTACTCGTCGGCAGTTATGTCACTTTCAAGTCCGGTTTCATGTTTATTGACGCCATGCAGAAATACCTGGGCTACGCCGCAATCGGCGGTCTGGCCATCGGCGGCCTGGCAACCCTGGCAATATCAGCTAGAGATATTTTCAGAACCTGGCGGTCCAATATGGGCTACCTGCGCCCGCTCGGCAAGTGGCACATCGCCAAGAACATGCTCCTGGCCAACACGAAAGTGTTTTCCGGCATCAACTACCTCTCTTACCGTATCCTGCTCTTCTCGGCTTTCGCTATCGGCGCCGGCGTCTTTCATTTTTCCGGCGCGTCCACGCTCGCCCTGGCCGGCCTCGGCATCGGCGCAGCGGCCAGGTTCGGCTTGCCGCTTCTCTCCCGCTACGTGCCCAAATTGCGGCGGGAAAGAATGACCGAATGGGTCGCTGATAAAGCCGCGGCGGCCGTGGACTGGGTAAATTCAAAAACGGTCACCCTGGCTGATGGTCGGGAACTACAGATCTCCGGGAAAAAAGGCTCTGACAACCTGATCGTCATTGAAGTGAATAACGGCCAGAAATTACTCTCCTTTAAAGTTGACCTAAAAGACGGCAAAGCTCCGACCCGCAAAGAAGAGCTCGCTACCTTGCTCAAAAAGATCGGGGAGGACAACAATCTCAAGGCTGATTATACGCCGGAAGTTGAAAAGGCTGTGCGCACGGTTTACAAGAGAGCCCAACGCCTTCACTTCCATCCGCTCGATAAAATGGTCATTGAGTATTTTGCCGGGATGCTCCTTAAATACGGCGCACTACTCGCGGCCACCCTCCCCTTCGTCGACTCACCGCTCGCTCTGTTCTTTGACCTGGCGACGGTCTACACCGGCGCCTGGACGATCTTCGCCGATTTCCATTCCGGCCACTCTTCGATCCTGTCGGCGCTCAACTGGAAGCGCTCCATGAACAACCCGGAAGACCTGCTGATCTCCGACGCTGACCGGCGGAACACCAGCCAGTTCTGCGCCCGAATGATCGCCTATGTCAACGACGTGCAGAGGAATTTTTCCAAGATCGTCAATATGCTCCTCATGGAGTATCCGCACATGGAAGTCGAGTTTTGCGGCGAGCTAAACCCTTATGGTGGCCTCGGCGCCATCCGGCAGCTCCGCTCCGCTCGGGCATCCCATCTCCTGATCAAGCAATGGAGAGACCAGCTCTATTTGCGTTTCCACGCTTTTCATCTCAAGCTGCAGGCTCTCGACCCAAAAGACCCGCAATATGCAAACAGGGTTACTCAGGCTGCCAGGGAACTGGCTAAACTGCTCACCGAGCTCGGTGATCGTTATACCAAGCTCGACAACCCTGACCCGGCGAATCCCGTTAATTTTGTCCCGTTCCTAAGGAAACTGGTCGCGGACGACGCCAGCCGCCCAAAAGATGACTGGTGGTTTAATCTGACCGGCGAAGACCCGTTTGTCCGCCAGGGCTACGAAGCGATCCGCGTCCGCGGCTTAAAATTCTACGAGATGGCCCGCGATTTCGAAGAGATGGCCCGGCTCGGCTTCGCCAAACATGAAGATCTCGCTTTCTTTACCAAAGAGCTGCTCGGCATCTTTTCCGTCGCTTTTAACCATGCCCAGAGAAGGCTGGAGTCCCTCGACGACAAATGCAACATGAAAACCGACAACCTCGCCTGGACGGAAACGCATGTGGGAGACACACTCTACCAGGTCTGGCGGCTGGTGGTGACCGGGAAAGACACTTATGCTTTCCGCCCCGAGTTCATACCGTCGACATATGTCAGGGTCAAAAATCCCAATTACAACCATTTGCCGGGCAACGCCGCCGAGAACCAGAAATATCTCTGGATCCGCCGGGAAGATTGGCTGGAGGTTCTTGGCCTCTCCCAGGCGATGAGCAACGATTACCAGCTGGTCAACAATACCCCCGGCAATATTGGGGATATTGAACAACCCATTGACATCAAAGCCGGTCACCATGAGTTGCGGGTCAGGGGGTTTTACTGCGATCTTGAGGTCCTCCCGCCTGGCCATCTGGTTGATTGGGAAGGAAATACCGTCCCGCCCAGCGATCTGGTTTGGGTGGCCGGCGCAGCCATGCCGCCGGCTTTTGACAGGAAATTCAAAACCTGGGCCAGCGGCCAGTATGGTAAGGATTATGCCGACTGGATCGAGAAACAGGGCCCTGGCGCCCTCTGGTTTATTGATGAACCGGAAGTCCTGGCTCTGGCCGCCAACGAAAATTACAATGTCTGCGATGAAGCTTATATCGTCATCAACACCGAACGGGAGCTTTCGGCCGAGATCAACCACACCGCCAAAAAAGACAAGATCATCAGGGTCGTCAATTACGACCGCTGGCAGGCGAGCTTTCCGAATCCCGACCCGTCCCGAAAGGTGGAATGGGTTAAAAGCTGGCGGCGGCAAGACGCATTTATCGGCCTCAGGTATGAGACGACCGACGGCCAAAAATTCAATCTCCCTTACCCGGAGAACCGGACGACGTTTATCCAGGGGACTGCCGGCGAGACCTGGATGCAGGCTTCCTACGGATTGATCAAAGGCAAGGTCATCGAAGTCTATTCCAAGGACGGCCGCAAGCTCGGCACGGTCAGCACCGAATGGCCGCACCACATGCACCCGGCAGAAAAGATCAAAGACGGCCGCATTGAAATTGACGTCTTCCCGGAGCGGGTCGGCAAGGGGACCTGGCTGGTGGCCGACTACGGCGACAACTGTTATGATCCGAAGGACAAGAATCCGAGCCAGCCGTACAACCGCTACCGCTTCGCCTTTCTTGATTTCGACACCGAAGCCAAACAGGAATTCTGGCCCAACTTTATCGAGAAGATAGAACAGTCCCGCGGCGGCAAGCGCCTGACATTCACCACTCTGTCAACCAACTGCGAATCGTTCCCGTTCGACAAGAAATGGGCTGGCGTTAGCATGGCCGACGAGGCCGAAGTGCTGTCGGTCGACACTTCAGGCAAGATCTACTTTGATCCGCGCAACCGCAGCTGGTCGCCGGTCAAGGATGCCGACCATACTCATGAGATCAAAGGGACCCTGCTCCTGATGCGCGACAGCAACGGAGCGGAGCGGGTTGTTCCCCTGACCAATCTGCCGGGAAGTCTCTCCACCCTCCCCGAGGTGAGAAAGGTCATCAACATTGAAGAGCAGAACGGCAAACTGGTCTTTACCAAGCTCAGAAGGAAAGACCCGATCAAAGACCGGACCGAATTCATCTATTCGCTCAGGCCCGGCCTGCTGGAAGACGAGTCACAGCCGGAGTATAAACAGCTGAAATGGCTGCTCGACAAGCAAGACCT